>NZ_NRJH01000029.1 GCF_003585925.1 Psittacicella melopsittaci | reverse complement strand
ACGAGGCATATTATAGAGAAATAATTAATTAAAGTCAAGAATATACTGAATCATTTTGCGTAATATTTCACTAATTCTGTGATTTTTGCAGAAATTTATTTTATATTTTTGCACTTTATTATCCATTTTATTTTTACTTTATTATGTTTTTTTTCTATATACGTTTATTTTTTCTTCCTCGTTTTCTTTGTTCTATTTTTTTATTTGTGATTATTTATTTTGAGTTAATTATTTAATGCTCTATATTTTTCTTACACTTTCCTTTGCCCAAATAACTTATCCTATCTTTTTACCCCTATCCTTTTTTGCCTTAGGTATCTTTTTGCTTTGGTTATCTTTGTTTTTTTACCAAGTCTTAAAAAAAGCATGCTTGGGGCACGCTTTTTATACTAAGAGAAAATAATTTGCAAAGAAAATCTTTTGTCTTTGTAGACTCGAGTCATCAAGGTAAACTTTATCTCCCGCAAAGAAATTGTATTTGCTCCCTTGAGCTTTATAGCGAAGGATAAATTCTTGATATAGAGCTTCTAATTGCTCAAGCACTTGAGAAGTTGGGGTTTGCCCTAGAGCTTGAGTTAATTTCTCTACTTCAATTTGTGCACGATATAAGGATATCTTCGCTTGAGTTAAAAATTGATATAGCTCATCTTGAGCTTGTGTTAACTCAAGAAATAAATCTCTATCTTGAATAACAGGAGCCGTTAAACTAAAAGCTAAAGGCAACTCCTTGCGTTCGATTTGCATTTCAACAAAGTTAGCTCCAGTTAAATATTGCTTAAAAGGGTGTCTACTTTGTAATACGGCATCTTTACCTAACCCTATAGCTTCTAAAGCTAAACTAAAAAGTTGCTGATACTTTTTGCTAATGGGTAAAAAGTCTATGCTAATTTGCCCTGTGAGCTTAGTTAGTTTAAGGAGTTTATCAACTTGTGGCAAAGCGGCTAGATTTAAAAGTAAATTAGGATCCTTAACCTGAGTAATTTGTTCTTTTAGTTTTGCATTATTCTGGTATAAGCTTAAATCCAAATTAGCTAATTTAACTTGACTAGTATGACTATTGATATCTAGGTGAGCGGTAGCTGGATCTAAACTAAGGAGATAATTTATCCCCAACGCGTCTGTATAATCTAAACCAGCAAATACATATTTCCAACTTCTACTATAATTGGCAAAATTTTTCCCTTTGGTTCCAAGGCTTACTTTAGTACCTATCTTTTGCGGATTCAGGGCTAAGGCTTGAATTAGTTCTAATACCCCAGAGCTATAGTAAGTTAAACTATCAAGTTGATAGAGAGGTCTTGCTAAAATCTCCTCGACTGTGTTTGCTTGATTGGAAAAAATTAACTCACACTCTTGGCTAAACTTCTCGAGTTTTGCTTGGTTATACCCTGTTAAAGTTTCTGCTTCTGTAGTGAGTAAATAGACGCGAGCCAACTTATCGGCATAAGCAGGGCTTTTAATTTGCACTTTGATTTTTTGCTTATCCTGCAAAATCTCACGCATGTTTTTTGCCTTAACTCCACAGTCACTTAACTTTAATACAGCTTGCCAGTATTGCGGATTATTTACTTTGCTTTTATCAATACTTATTAAATCTACAAAAGCTTGTTTGCTTTCTATAGCCGACACTTGAGCAGTATAAACCTTACCTAAATCAGGTAAAGCTTGTTCTCCTGCTCTTAAATCAATTACCTCAAGAGCACAAACTTGTTCAAGTTTAATTCCCTCGAGGAGTTTTAAATAAGCTTGGTGTCCACGCACTAAAGGATCTTGAGCCAAAGGCTCGAGATCCAAGGTAAGTAAATATAAAGCTGACTCTAACTTTATTGCTAAACCTATATTATTTTTCATCTTTATCTAGGACATTTGGAGCTGAGTTAACCATATAGTCCATCATTTCTTGGGCAACTATATTTTGTTGGGCTTCTAAAAACTCTTCTAAATCCATCCCTTCTTTAAATTCTAATTGCGTCTTTTTACTGGTAACGCCATTAGGTTCTGAAGTTAATTCTTCGGCTGGAGCGAGATCGGTAGCTGCTACAAGTTTACGTTCTTGAATATATGCCAGCATAGCTTGCATTGCCGATTGAAAATCTGGAGCTACTTTCTCAATATAGTCAGCTTCCATGTATTTAACTTCTTTTTCTTTATCTGTCATAATAAACCTCAAGATTATTTTTTCTCTTTATTATATCAATTTCTCTTATAAGCTTAACATTTGCGTAAGATATAAGATAAAATATTAGTTACTAACAACCTTTTTCTAAACACAGGCAAGCATGGAAAAACATACTGGATTCAAACACTTTATTAAAGCTTTTGGTTACTCTTTGCAAGGCTTCAAGAGTGCCTTTAAAAGCGAAGCCGCTTTTCGGCAAGAATTTATTTTAGCCCTTGTCCTTATTCCTCTTGGTCTCTGGTTAGGAGAAACCGGGGGAGAAAAGGCTCTGCTCGTTGCCTCAGTACTCTTACTTTTACTAATTGAATTACTTAACAGCGCTATCGAAGCTGTAGTTGATCGCATAGGGACCGAATATCATGAGCTTGCGGGTAAAGCTAAAGACCTGGGCTCGGCAGCCGTATTTATTGCCGTGCTTATTCTCCTTAGCGTTTGGGGATGCATTTTAATTTGGTAAACAAAAAACACCTCGCACTGGAGGTGTTTTTTCTATTTATCAAGGCGAGCTAAAACCTGTTTAGTGCGTTCAATAACCTCGGCTGGGGTTATTTGTAACATGAGTTTGTCATCGCATTTAGGTGGTTTTTTGCGCCAATTTTTTAAGTCTAAACGATATTGCTCTTGGCTGTATTCTATATCGTGTCCATAGGTATTTTTATGGAAAACACTTACTACATCACATACGCCTTGAATTGGTCCCGAGCGTAATGGATTAATATAAGCAAATAAACCTATAGTTGGAATACCTAAGCAAGAAGCTAAATGCATAGGTCCCGAATCAGGACTAATTACCAAGTCAGCTAAACTGAGAAATAAATAGAGTTCGGCTAAATTGGTTTTAGCTGCTAAATTGAAAAATACTTTTTTGCCAGGGCGTTGTAAAGCTTTACAAGTATAACCAGGGTGGGCAGTGCGTATATATTCTTCAACTTCTTTAGCCACGCCATTAACTAATTCTAATTCAACTTGGTTTTTTCCACCTGTAACTACTACATAATGCCCTTGGTCAATGAGGAATTTAATTAGAGCTACATAACCTTCTTTTGTCCAGTTTTTCTTTAAGGCAGAAGAGGCTGGATTAACATAAATTAGTTTACCATCTCGAGTTTTATTATCGTGGCTATAGCGACTTAAATTGGCTAGCAACTTATAGAGGTTTTGATTATGCTGGCTTACATTAGCAAGAGCTTGCTCGCTATTAGGTGCACCTAACCCTAAATCAAATAAAGGTTGTAAATCGCGTTGGGCTTGCAGTTTTTCAGGATAGTTTCCTTGATAAAGTAATGCTGTATCGGTAACTAAGGCTGCAAATTCCGCACAATCTTGAGCATTAAAAAATGGCTTGAAAAGATCAAAGTAATCTACCATTACATGCATTGAAGTTTGCGAAGGAATCGAACGATCTACAACTAGCGAATGCCCTTCAAAGCTTCTCTCTTTACAAAAGCCAACTTTTAGTTTTGCTTTAATAAAGGTCGAAAGGACATTAGCTCGTAAAGAAGTTTGGGCATGCAATAAAATGTCAAAAGGCTCTTTTGACATGGCTCTTAATTGCTTATACGCCTGAAAATAAGAAGTTTTTTGTTTATTAAATACCTCAAATTTTAGTTGTGGGTATTTTTTTCCTAAGTGGCGAAATAAATTATATTCACCATTACCTATTACCCAGGTAACTTCTACTTGTGGGTAATTTTTTAAAAGTATTTCTAAACTTGGGATTAAATTTAAAATATCCCCAATTGCTGAGAGACGAAATAAACACACTCTCTTAACTTGACTAAAACTGGTTATAGTATTTGTCATCTTTATTTTAAATTAATTGTGAAACCTAGTGCCCCAATTTTCTATTATACTTTATTTGTCAGAAAAATTTTTACTCTTGGGCAAATTAAAATCTTTACTGCCTCAAATTAAGAAAAGATCCCAGCTTAGCTAGGATCTTTAAATTTAATTATTTACTAAAGGCATAACGTGAAGCCGTTTCTTTGTCATAGTTGCGAAGCAATACAACAAAGCCATTGGTACGACCTTTACCATTATTCTCTTTATTTGGGTAAAAGGCTGCAACACGTTCATATTGCACAAGGTAATTAGGTAAGCTTTGTTTTAATACCCCTTTACCATGTCCTGTAATAAAACGTATAACAAACTCATTATTACGCCAGCTGTCTTTTACTACCGCAGGAATAATTGATTTTAATTCTTCGGTAGTGCACTTGTGTAAGTCTACTTCCTGATCAATTGGTAATAACCCATTGAAAAAGGCATGCGAAACATCAGCATCTAAACCTTCAATCGCAAAACGAGCATTCTCATAATTAAATTCGTTAAAACGCATATTAATATCTGAGAAAATTACATTCTCATCTTGACTCAGACGCTGATAATCTTGATGAGCAATTTCTTGTTCGAGAATTTCTTTGCCCGATTTTAAGCCTACTAAAGCGCGACGCTGATGCTCAGCTTGACGTCTTTGTTGCTCTAAACTTGCTTTTACGCCTGAGTTTAAAGGTTTAACGTCTTTAAAGGCATTGCGGAAAGAACTATCTTTTTCGACAAAGCTTTTACTCGGCACATTTTGCGGTTGTGCTTCAAACATTTGCGCAAAGCTAGCATCAACAATTTCTCGATTTTTATTTGCTTGAGCTTGGAGATCATTAAAAGATTTATTATTACGATTAATTTGATCTACATTGTAAGCAACAATCTCTTGCTCATCTTCAATTATCTCTACTTCAGGTTTTACTAATTTTTTACTTGAAGGAGCAAACATTTTTGCTTTTTTACGCTTTGAAGCTAGATTTTGCTGTTCACGTGCCGAAGCATTAGGTAAAGCATAGGAATCTACTAGAGCAGCAAAAGATTCTTCTTGCTCTTGGTTTTGTTGTTCTTTAACTTCACGTTTAAAGTTAGCCAGAAGATTCTTTTCATACTCATTAACTGCAGATCCTGTGCCTTTAAGAGCACGATTTTCTTGTATAGGAGCACCTAAAGCTTCAGGACTAAAGTCATATTCTCTTTTTTCGAATAATTCAGCAAAGCTTTCGCCATCACCGCTTGCTTTTTTCCCTGATAAAGTAGTAGTTACTGTACGCGTTGAAGTATTGGTAGTAGACTGTAAATTCCCATTTGCTAAAGGTTGGGTTTCTATATCTTCACTAACATTTTTATCTTCAACTTTACGCTCTACACTACCGTCGGCTAGATGAATATGGGTAATAGTACGCGTATGCGAAGTCTTTTTCACAAACGAATGTACTATTCCTTCAGGATTGCCTTTAACCTCGTCAATCTTAGTTTCACTTTCATTAGTTTCACTTTGGCTTGACTTAGCATTAGTTTTGAGTTTACGTGGCGTATTGCCTAGAATAGCTTCAGGATTATAGTCTGGAGCAGCATGTTTAGTTTGCTCAGCAAAAGAAGCATTACCTAAAACCTTGCCGCGTTCATCACTATAAGAATTTTCATCAATTTCTACATTTTGATAAACTGCAGGCCCTGAGAGAACTTTAAATTCTCCAGTGTTGTAAATACTTTTGCCCTTATTACCTTCGAGGTCTTTACCTGAGTCATCGAATAAACTATGTAAGGTTTTATCCATGTCTCTTTGCCCAAGGTCAACTGACTCATCAGCAAAAATATTGTCTTTAGGACCTTCTTCGACCGCTTTAGCTAAAAGCTGTTTCACCTCTTCTAAACGCTTAAAGTCATCATTATCATTAACTTTTTCTTTTTGGTCTTTACTTAAGCTTTGCAGGGCATACTTGATAATATCTTTAATACTCATCTCTAGCCTCCCGAAATCTTAACCTTGAAACCTTTTTGTTCTAAAAGTTGCTGAATTTGTGGACGCTTGTCTCCACCTTGGATAACTACATCCCACTCTTCAACACTACCACCAACTCCCAGTTTTTTCTTTAAAAAACTGCAGAGATCTTTAAGACCAGCTTTATCCAAACCTGTGCCCGAAACTAGAACTACTCCAGCTCCTTTGCGCCCCTTAGTTTGTTTATAAAGTCTTACTACGCCATCCCCTTCAGGTGGAAGTTCTTGTTCTACTTGAGGCTTAACTCGTCCTCCGTCGGTACTATAAACTAGACTCATAGTCCTTCTCCTTATGTTTTATCTATAATTTAATAAGCTAGCTTTGTTGTCTCTTATTTATAGCCTATTAAGATTTATTATAAGATATTTACCTCAAATAACGAAACAAAAAAATTTATTTTTAGGTAAAAAAAGGACCTCTAAGAACTAGAGGTCAGAAAAATTAAGTTTACTTAAAGTAAAAGTATCCAGTTTATGACACGAAGGACATAACCAGAAAATATCGTGATGTTGATAACCACAAGAGCGACACGAATAAGAAGCAACTATACGTGACTCTGGGTTTCTTTGCTCAATTTTACTTAAAAATTGACTAAACTTTTCTTGTTTTTGAGCAATCGCAGAGTTTTTCTCTGCTTCTTTACGTCTTCCTAAACTAAATAAACTCGAAAGGAGATTAGTTTTTTCGGTGATATCAACTTTCACTTCAACTTGGGTATTAGTTAAAAGTTGTGCCGAGATAAAGAAAATGCGTTGTAAAGTTATAGATTGTGGATTTTTGGCATAACTATCTAAAAGTATGTCAATCCGCTCATATAACTCCATATGCTCTGCTTCATCTTTATCACGAATTAAAGAAACCACTTTATCGAGCAGATCTGTTTTTTGATAGGTTTTTATTTTTTGCTCTAACTCAGCTTCATAATCGCGCGTTTGCTGTCCTAAAACTAGTTCACGAAAAACTTCGGCAGAGTTTTTTGCTTGATCTTGAAACTCAAAACTATGAGCATAGTCAGCAAAAGCAAAATTATTTGCCACTTGATCTAAATAAAGATCAATCATGTATTGTAAATGCTCAGGCGTTTCCAGATTGCGTAAAAAAGTTGGAAAATCATAGCCTAGAATTCTTACATGATTAAAACAAAAAGCAATATTGCTAATTAGACTTGGTAAAAGATCTATTCTTAGCTTTAAAGCATGTTCATAGTCTTCTAAAGCACTATGATAATCACCTAAAGCAAAATGATAATTTGCTCGCGTCACATAGGTACGCACATTAGTTGGCGACAACTCAATAATCCGCGAAAAACTAAACATAGTACGTCGGTGCCCTAGCTCTAAGTAGCAACTTAAAAGGCGAAAAATGTAATAGTGACAGAGCTGATTGAGGTTGCTTTCACTTTTACGCAGATTGTAAATTCCTTTGGCAACAGCTAAAGCTGGTTGCCAGTCGGCAGTTACAAGATATAACTGGAGTAATAACTCTAAAACCTCGAGCTCATATTGGTCGTTACCAACTAGAGGTAAAAGATTTTCCAGAGCTCGCGAGAACATTCCCGCTTTTAAGTAACAGCGAGCTAAGTTCATTTGAGCTAAAGTATGCCCTTGGTTTTTCCAGGTCGGAATTGCCAAAATATGACGGAAAATTTTAATTGCCCGCATATAGTCACCGCGTTGCATGCAAATTACTCCTGCCATCATTTGCATTTCAAGTAAATGCCCTACATCTTCGGCAAGAACACTATAAGGACGGTGTAAATCTTTGAGCGAACGTGCTACTAGGACTGCCTCTTCGGGTACCTCAGCTTTAACCTTAGCTTTTTGTAAAGCCTGTTCTAAAGTAGCAACAACAGGATTGTTTATACTGCTGGCATTTAAAGTTTGGTCTAAATCAGAGATTTTACTTGCAGCTTCTTGCTCTTGAGCGGGTGCAGTATTTTGTTTTTCTGCCTTAGGCTCAGAGTTTATTTGCTCGTAAATATCATCTTGATTAGGATTAATTTCGCTAGTTACCTCTTTGTTTTTGCTAACTTTAACATTTTTATACAAAGTAGGGGCATTAGCAATTAAATTTCCATCAACTATATACTCAACCGTGTTAAGTAATTTTTCTACCACTTCACTTGCTTGCGGATTATCATCTTTGATTACTATGGGCGCTGAATCTAAATAAGATTGTTTAGTGCGTCGTTTAAGCAACCAGGTCGAAAAACTTCCTTTAAATAGATATCCTAAAGCAAAGGAAACTATGGCGATTAATGGAATTAGAAGAAAAAGTAATTCAGACATAATCTATAAGAAATACCCCAGTTTAAAAACCAGGGCAGTTGCTTTTAATGAGTCGTATGGTCTTTTGCATCTAATTGCTGAGCTTCAAGAGCAAGTTCTAACTTAGCAACTTTTTTCTCTAGAGCTTGAGCTTTAGTATGGGCAAGAACTAATCTGGTTTTAAGAACTAAATAGAGTAAAAAGAGTACTACTAAAGCAATTATAAAACCAAAAATAAAGGTCATGCCTAAAACAAACGATAGAACTCCTTCAAACTCTCCAAGCAGAAAGTTTACATGTACTACCTGATCATTAGCTGAACTAAAGAGAAAAATAACAACAATTAGGGCAATTAAAAATAATAAATAGCATAAATAGCGAATCAATTTCATGAGCTTTCTCAGGCAATTAAGTTAGTATTTTTATTAACTATTTTAGCATAAAGGAAAAAATTCGGAATAAAAAAAAGCAATGAAATCAAGATAGATTTCATTGCTGGAGTCTACTATTTTTGTCTTGTAATAGGTAAATAATATGGAAAAAATAGATTTTTCTTCATTAATTACTTATTACATTTAATTAGACAAAAAATATTTGTAAAAGTTTCTATTTTTTATGATGATCACATGAACAAGGTACGTCAGACCAGTATTTAAATTTAGATAATTTACCTACCCCTGGGTTAAATTGGTTAGTTGGATCTAACTCACGGTAGTGTTTTTCTAAGGCTGGTTGAGCATGATATAAGTGACCCACATTGTGCTCTGCTGGGTATTGTGCCCCTTTATCGCGATAGAAAGCTAAGATTTTTTCTTTAATTTCTTCTACTGAATAAGGCGAGTCTTTTTTCACTAAGTAATCTAAGTGGAACACGTGACATAAAAAGTGTCCACAAGAGTTTACATGGGTTAAATGCTCAAGGATTTCAGCTGGTAAAGGTTCTGCCCATTGATCATCATTACGACGTAAAGCTATATCTAAAGCGATCATGCCTTTAGTTTCATTTTTAAGAACATGCATAGATCTTGCTAAAGAGCCACCAACTGAGAAGCGGAGTAATAATGCTTTTTTCGCTTCTTTTGGCGTAGCCGCAAAATATGATCCCGTATCATGCTTGTCAAAGTATTCTTTTAAGTAAGAATCTGTTTTGTCAATTAAATCATCGGTAGTAGTTAAAATTAAAAAGTGCTGGTACTTACGACGGAAGTCTAAAATACGCGCCGGGAGTAAATTTGGTAAACAATCAGCATAAAACTGCATAATTGTTTCTGAAGATGGTAAAAATGAGAAGCGACCAAATTTACGATCATAGAAATCTTTGAGAGAGTATAAACGTGGTAAATGTTTAGTACCAAATTTATCTAGTACCCAAAATACATCCTTACCAAATCTAACTGCATCATCAAATGAAGAAGCACCCATGTATTCACCTTGCATAGGTAAACCATCAAATTTGGTTAATACCGTGCGACGAATATCATTTAAATCTTCAGGGCTGTTAGTACCAATAAAGAATAACTGCTGACGTTTTGGTTTAGCAAAAGTGTCTACACGTACGGCAAATACAGCTAAGTGACCTGCAGAACCAGAAGCTTCTTTAAGACGCTCAGGATCTGAGTTATAACGTGAAGGCGTATCAGCATCCACTAGTACCACTTTGTCTTTATAATCACGAGAAGAAGCTAATTTACCTTCTGGATTATGTACATCTTTTTCGTCAAAGTCACCTTTTTCGAGGCGTGCTAATTGCTCTTCAGGAGAACCGTCACCTAAATCTATGCCAAGGTTGTTAATAAATTCTAACTCTCCTTGATCATTTACACGAGCATAACACGCTAACTCAGTATACGCAGGACCACGTTGTACTAATGTACCACCTGAGTTATTACAAATGCCTCCAACAACTGAAGCTCCGATACATGAAGAACCGATTACCGAGTGAGGTTCACGACCAATTTTTGCCAGTTTTTCTTCTAGTTTAAATAATGTTGAACCTGCAAAACATACGGCTTGAGGCTCATCAGTATCTTTACGAATAATTTCGATATCATCAATTCTTAAAGTATTAATGATAACAATTGGACGATCATAGTCGTTACCCCAAGGTGTAGAACCACCTGTTACCCCTGTATTTTGGGCTTGGTTTAAGACAATAATATTATTTTCTACACAAAGCTTAACTACTTTATAATATTCTACTAATGAACCTGGACGTACCACCGCAAGAGCATCACCCAGTCCAAAGAAAAATCCCGTACGATAACGTTTAGTAGCTGCTGGATCTGTTAAAACATATTTATCGCCTACTACCTCGGTTAGTTTTTTTAGAAAATCTTTATAAGTCTCTGACATTGTGCCGGTTCCTTTTTTCTAACCTAAATGAAATTATAATAAATACAAATTAATGTATTCGTAATATTATATTAAACTAAAAAGAAAAAATATATAATAATTTTTATATGCTTTTGAAAAGAATTTTAACTTTTACTACACTTTTACTCGTAACTACGAGCCAGGCAGTCGTTTTGCGCCCTGGAACTTTACTTGCTCCCCAGCAAGAATACACTTTTAATTTAAGGTATTTTCCAGAAACCTTAGATCCGAATCTTGTAAGTGATGCTATTTCCTTACGAGCAACTATACCTATTTTTGATACTTTATATCGTTTGGGACCTACTGGCGATTTTATTCCCGCAGCAGCCCGAGCTTATAAAGTAAGTGATGATCAGCTCACTTGGACTTTTTACTTACGTCCAGAAGCAACATGGCAAGACGGTAAACCCGTTACTGCCCATGATTTTATTTATGCTTGGCATAGATTAGCCGATCACAATAGTACGTCGATCTTTGCTAATGCTTTTGTGAATATGCACGTGGTTAATGCAGACGGAGTCTATCAACGCATGCTTGAGGTTGATAAACTGGGAGTAAAAGCTCTCGATGACCACACCATTGAAATCAATTTATATCAACCTACACCTTGGGTAATGCAAATTATTGCTGGTATAGCTCTGGCTCCTGTGCGCCAAGACCTAATCGAAAAATATGGTGCTCAATGGACTCAACCTGAGTATATAGTTGGCAATGGTCCGTATAAGCTTGTAACCTATAGCCCTAATGATCAAATTCTCTACCAAAAATGGGATGGCTATTGGGATGCCAAAAATATTTATCTCACGCAAGCTAAGGCTATTTTTACTGATGAGCGTATAGCCTATTATCGTTATCTTACAGGCGAACTATTAACCACTAATGTTTTTAAAGCTATACAACGTCAAGTGCTTGCCGAACGCCCTGATCAAGTCTATATGACTCCTTTAAATGCAACCTATTATGTCAACCTTAATATGGAAATATTTAAAGACCGCGATGTCCGCTATGCTTTGGCTTTATTAACCGATAATAATTATCTGAGCCGAAATATAGTCCCAGGCACGCGAGCTACAACTATTTTTGCTCCTACCGATTTACAAGATGGGCAAGCCCAAGAACAAGCAAAATATTTTACCGCTCCAAGTAAAACTAAATATCAAGAGGCTAAAGAACTCTTAGCCCAAGCAGGTTATAGTCCGCAAAAACCTCTAACCTTTACTTTAAGCTACTCCAATAGCCGCAATGAACGTGCTGTTTTTGTTGCTTTACAACAAATGTGGGCAAAAAATTCTGATGGCATGATTCAGGTTAAAGGACAAATTACTGAATGGAAAACTTTTTTAAGTGAAATTAAAGCAGGTAAATTTGAAGCGTCTTTAAATGGCTGGGCTGCCGATTATGATCATGTTTCTAACTTTTTTGGCTTAAGAGCATGTAAATCCCCGTCAAACTACGCTAGATATTGTAATGCCAACTATGATGCCCTCTTAGAAATAGCAGAACACACAGTTGACAATGACACTAGACAGCAAATGTATGCTCAAGCTAATAGCATGTTGCAAGAAGATGCTGCTATTTTACCTCTCTATTGGATGGAAAATGTTACCTTAAAATCACCACAACTTGGCGGTTATAATCCTTATTTACCGTTACAGTACTTCCGAGACTTCTATATTCTTGGCAAAGCACAGCCTTAAATAAGCAAGGGGTACCAAAAGGCTGTTCTTAATTGATCACTAGTGATCAAGAAAAGCCAAAAAAATGTGACTGGTGACAACTTTTTCAAACTAAATTAAATTTTCTGTATTTTTTCCAAAAATAAGTCTTTTTTTTAGGAAAAAAATAATATACAATAAAATAAACAGGGGAATAGTCCACATTAGCATATAAGCAAATAGTTCACATTAGCAATTGTTTTATATTCTCCTTAATGTTATCTTGTAGTCTAGGGAATGTATTGTTTTTCCTATTTCTAGCAAAAACTTTACTCCCCCCCTAGATTACAAGGCATTTAAAAACAACCTAAGTACAAAACTGCTAGATACTAAGAAAAATTATATACTACTAAAAAAGTTACTTACTTTAGCTTTTAAATTTAGTTCTTCAAGAGTTAAAAATACTAGCTTCAAGTTGGTAACAGGTTCCTCAGAAGAGGAAAATAAAAAATATTTTATATTTTTTATTTGAACTCTTGCTTTAGGGATCAAAATAAAAGTTTTGTTACAACCAACGCCCTGGGGCGCTAGATGTAATGAGTCTTTTATTGCTAAACTACTAAACTAATAAAATATCGCTTAAGATATATTCTATATTTATTCTTGTGATTTCTTCCAAGCATAAATTTTCTCCATAAGTATCAATTATTCTTAAACTCATTTGCTCTTGAGCAAATAAATTTAAGAACAACTAATATTAATACCTCGGCTTTAAAAGTTCTGTTAATACATTTGACGTTGTTATCTTTATTAATAAACTTTTAGAGCCTTTTTTTTATAAATTTTAAGATTAGTGTAAAGTTTTTAGTTTTAATTTGCTTTTTAAAAGTAAAAATAAAATTAGAAATTAGAGATTAAATAACTTTGCTTTTAAGGATTTATAATGAAAAAATTAACCTCTTTAGCTTTAGCTATCTCTTTAGCAGGTAGCTTTGTCTATTCTCCAACCAGCTTTGCCGCTCCTCCAGCAGATGTAAAACTTGCTGCCGAACAAAAACTAAATGTTAACCTAGGAAGCTTCCCAGATACTATCGATCCAGGTAAATTTTCAGATAATACTTCTTCACAAGTAGCACGAGCTATCTTTGATACCCTCTATCGCCAGGGACCAAATGGTGATTATATTCCTGTGGCTGCCGAACGTGCAGTTGAGTCATCAGACGGCTTAACTTGGACTTTCTATCTACGCAAAGATGCAACTTGGCAAGATGGTAAACCAGTAACCGCTGCTGACTTTGTTTATTCATGGCAAAGATTATCTGATCCAAGTAACGCCTCTACCTATGGTGACTATTTAGCTAATAACGCTAATGTGGTTAATGCTGCCGAAGTAGCTAACGGTCAACTCCCTCCTTCTGCTTTAGGGGTAAAAGCTTTAGATGACTTTACTTTAGAAGTAAAACTAACTAAACCAACACCTTGGTTAGTACAGGTTTTATCTTACCAGGTTCTTGCTCCAGTTCGTCAAGATCTGATTGAAAAATATGGTGATGCATGGGTACGTCCAGAAAACATTGTAGGTAATGGACCTTACAAACTCGTACGCTATGCGGTTAACGATGAAATCACTCTAACTAAAGTAGATTCTTACTGGGATGCTAAAAACGTAACTCTAACTGATTTACGATTTGTTTTCATCCTCGACCCTAATACCGCTTATTATCAATATACTACTGGTGAACTCCTCTATACAGGTATTCCACCTCAATTAAAAGATCAAATTCTTAAAGAAAGACCACAAGAAGTTCGTGATTCTCCACGTTTAGCAACTGGATTTATTGACTTTAACCAAAAATACGAACCGCTCCAAGATGTACGTGTACGTCGTGCTTTAGCTCTACTTACAGATAACAAATTTATTGTTGAACGCATCTATGCAGCAGGGACACCAACTTCGATTTTTGTGCCAACCTATGTGCAAGATGGTCAACTTGCAACGCAAGCAGACTATTGGGATAAACCTCTAGCTGAGCGTCAAGCAGAAGCAAAACGCCTCTTAACCGAAGCTGGTTATACTAAAGATAATCCTCTGCGTGTTGAACTTTCTTACTACTCAGGTAGAACTATTCAACGTGTGTTTGTGGCATTACAAAGTCAATATAACCGTGGTTCAGATGGTTTAGTACGATTAACTGGCTCTCAATCTGAATGGAAATCTTACCTAGATAAAGTTAAAACTGGAGATTACCAACTCCGTTATAACGGTTGGGGAGCTGACTATGACCAAGCTTCAACCTTCTATAATATCTTAACTTGTGGTAATGGAGCTAACTACGGTGGCTACTGTAACCAAGAATACGATAAATACGTGAACCTAGCTAACCAAGAGCTAAATGCACAAAAACGTGCTGAACTTTATGCGCAAGCAAATAAAGTATTACAAAACGACCAAGGTACAATTCCATTTAACTGGGGTTCTATCTATGCGTTAGTTTCTCCAGCTCTAGGTGGCTATAATGAGAAAAATGAAGAACGTTTCTATCGTGACTACTACATTATTGCAGATAAAGCTGCAGCAAAATAATCCAAGATTATCCTTGTAACGAGTTAAATTCTCGTAAATACAGAGAAGAAGAGCTAGATGCTCTTCTTTTTTTGGGCTCTTAATTCCTTACTTTATTCTAGGGAATAAAAATAATATTTTTTCCCTAATTTAGGGACTAAGGAAAAAATTTTTATTTTTATCGCTTTACATAAAAATATTTTCGTGTATAATCTAGGCAATTTGCATTTTGAAAACTGAAGAGAATTAAATACATCATGGCAAAAGAAAAAGTTTCCTTAGGTCAAGAACCTATATACGACATAAAAAATCTTTCAATTGGTAAAAAATTCCTATTAGGTCTACAACATACCTTTGCAATGTTCGGGGCAACTGTATTAGTACCTATCTTAACGGGATTAGATGTATCAACAACTTTACTAATGATGGGTGTGGGTACCTTGTTATTCCACTTAATTACTGGGGGTAAAGTTCCTATTTTCTTAGGTTCATCATTTGCTTTCCTAGCAGGTTATGCCGCTGTAGCTCCTAATAAAGATCCAGAACACTTATCTATGGCTCTGGGGGGTGTATTTATTGCCGGCATAGTTTACGCTATCTTTGCGGTACTAATTTATGTTTTTGGCGTTAAACGCATTATGCGCTTTTTCCCACCTGTAGTAACAGGTCCAATTGTTATCTGTATCGGTCTAACTCTAGCCCCTACAGCAATTAACATGGCAAGTACAGACTGGGCATTAGCTAGCTTAGCTATCGCAATTATTATTGTAACGACCATTTGGGGTCGTGGGATGATGAAAATTATCCCATTATTATTAGGAATTTTTGGTTCTTATCTTATTGCTTTAGTTTTAGGTTTAGTGGATACTTCACGCTTTGATAACTTAGAACCTTTCCACTTACCATTACATACAGAATACTTTGCTACGTTTAATCTTTCGGCAATTATCACTATAGTACCAATTGTTCTTGCTACTACTATGGAACACATAGGTGATATTTCAGCAGTATCGGCAACAACAAACCGTAACTATATTGTTAAACCAGGTTTACACCGTACTCTATTTGGTGACGCGGCTGCAACTATGGTGGGTTCATACTTTGGTGCACCTGCATGTACTACCTATGGGGAAAACACAGGGGTGTTAGCTTTAACTAAAGTTTATGACCCGCGTGTGACTCGCTATGCAGCTATGTTTGCGATAGTATTTGCCTTTGTCCCATTTATTTCTGATGTAATTAACTCTATTCCAACTGCGATTATCGGTGGAGTTTCGTTAATTCTTTACGGTATGATTTCGGCAATCGGGGTACGTAATGTAGTAGAAAACCAAGTTGACTTAACTAAATCAAGAAACCTCATTATTGCTGCTGTTATCTTAGTAACAGGTTTAGGTTTTGCGGAAAAAGGTTTAGACTTCCATGTAGGTGAAACTCACATTACCCTTTCAGGCTTAGCAATTGCTGCTATTTGCGGAATTGTGTTAAATGCAATTCTTCCTGGTAATGATTACCGCTTTAAAGTGCAACAACCACAAGAATACGGTAAAGCACTTAGCCTCTCAGCTTCAGACTCAACTTATGATGGTTTAAATCCACAACCAGAAGACAATGAAGATGATGACGGCAATCTAAAACAACAAAAGAAAAAATAAGCCATAAAAAAAGCTAGGAACAAGTCCTAGCTTTTTTTATTTATGCTAATTGGGTAATTTTTGCTTCACTAGCTTTACGACCGTGAGGATCAGTAGTATCTAATCCTTGTTCAAGATAACGTAAAACTAGAGCAAAGTTTAAATCCATTTCAGGATCAACTTCTAACCACACTTTGTGCCCATCACCTGGTGCTACTTCTGTAGGTTCAAATTTACGGTTGTACATACGATCAAGACGGAAACTTACGTTACCTTTTGGCGTCATAATTTCAATCATATCTCCCACCACAAATTTGTTTTTCACTTCTACTAAAGCTAAATTACCTTCACGCTCTCCTGTAAATGCTCCAACAAATTGTTGGTAGTCACTTGTTGAGTTACCTGAAGTGTAGTGTTGGTACTGATCGTGAGTATGTCTTTGTAAGAAACCGTCAGTATAACCACGGTGAGCTAAAGAATCTAATTGACGTAATAAACCTGGATTAAATTCTTTACCTTCGGCAGCATCATCAATTGCTTGACGGTAGATTTGTGCCGTACGAGCACAATAGAAGAAAGACTTAGTTCTTCCTTCAATTTTTAATGAGTGCACGCCCATTTGCGTTAAACGTGGTACGTGTTGAATTGCACGTAAATCACGGCTATTCATAATATAAGTACCATGCTCATCTTCAAAGGCTGTCATTTTCTCATCAGGACGACGTGGCTCAGTAATTAAGAAAGTTTTATTGGTTGGCTCACCTATACCTAAAGTAGGTTCTACATTAGCTACATCTATATTTAGGTTCGCTGGGTCTTGGTTAATTACTTGGGCATTTGGATCTTGCTCACGTCCATCGTGCGTTTTACCTGCAGCTACTTTTTCAACTATTTGCCCTAATTCATCTTCTTGACCTTCGGCAAGATCATATTGCCAACGGCAAGCATTAGTACAAGTACCTTGGTTAGGGTCACGTTTATTAATGTAACCTGAAAGGAGACAACGACCTGAATAAGCCATACATAAAGCCCCGTGGACAAACACTTCTAACTCTAATTCAGGAACATGTTGACGAATCTCTTCGATTTCATCTAAACTTAATTCACGTGAAAGAATTACACGTTCTACACCGTAGTCATGCCAGAACTTACATGAAGCCCAGTTTACGGCATTAGCTTGTACCGAAAGGTGTAAAACTGCTTGTGGGAAGTGCTCACGCATTAACATAATTAAACCTGGATCTGAAAGAATAAAAGCATCAGGTTTCATGTCAACTACACGTTGCATATCCTTAACAAAGGTTTTTAATTTAGCATTATGTGGCGCTATGTTAACTACCACATAGAATTTTTTTCCTAAAGCATGTGCTTCATTAATCCCTTGTTCAAGAGTTTCCCAGTTAAATTCATTATTTCTTACGCGTAATGAATAACGTGGTTGTCCTGCGTAAACAGCATCTGCACCATAAGCAAATGCATAACGCATGTTTTTTAGAGAACCAGCTGGACTCAATAATTCTGGTTTTGCAAATTTAGTCATTGTTACCCCTAAAGTTATTTAGCCATTAATCCGCAATCGCGGCAGTTTACAAGACTAACAAGTTTTACCTTGCATTAATAGCCCCTTTGTCAGGTGTCAAAAATATTTAAATTTATGATTATAGTTGTTTAATACTTAAACCTTTGATAACGGTATCGTCATCTTCAAGGTGATGATCATCATGAATTTTACGAGCTAAGGCGTCATAGTCTTGACTACCAAAAAGTTCATCATTAGCCAGTTGATCTAATTCTTGTTCAGTAAATTCACGCTTAGGTTTTTCTTCGCTTTTAGCTTTGGAAGCAAGTAAATTTACTGGAGCTTGATTTGCCTTATGATGAGGATTAAATTCTTGCTGACTTAAAGAACTTAAACTCGCAAAATCATATAATTCTCTATCTAATAGATGAGATAGAGTAATATCTTGCATTGAGCGGAAAATAGTTTCAATACGTCCAGGGAACTGACGATCCCAAGATTGGAGAAGCTGTTTTACGGCTGCTCTTTGTAAATTAGGTTGTGAGCCACATAGATTACAAGGAATAATCGGAAACTCTTTTAGTTTGGCATATTTAGCTAAGTCTTTTTCGCGACAGTAAGCTAAAGGACGTATAACTGTGTGGAGTTGATTATCACTTACGAGTTTAGGTGGCATGGATTTCATTTTACCCGCAAAGAACATATTTAAAAATAAAGTTTCCACCATATCATCACGGTGATGCCCGAGAGCAATTTTAGTACATTTTTCTTCTTGGGCAATGCGGTATAAAATGCCTCGACGTAAACGTGAACATAAAGAACAGGTAGTTTTCCCTTCTTCAATTACGCGTTTAACAATACTATAAGTGTCTTCGTTAACTATACGATAAGGCACCCCTATAGATTCGAGGTAGTTAGGTAAAACTTCTTTAGGAAATCCAGGTTGTTGTTGGTCTAGATTTACCGCGAGTAATTCAAATTTTACCGGAGCATATTTTTGTAATGAACGTAAAATATCTAATAAAGCGTAGGAATCCTTACCCCCTGATAAGCAAACCATAATTTTATCGCCTTCTTCGATCATATTAAAATCGGCGATTGCTTTACCAACTTCACTACGTAAACGCTTACTTAGCTTATTTAAACGATAATTTTCTTGCATACTTAAAAAAAGAAAACCATAGCTCTTGGCTACGGTTTCACAAATTCTTTATAAACCCTAAGAGTACATGCCACTTGAGGACTATATGCGGCTGATTCCAGACGCTAATACTATAAACTAAAAATTACTGAGCTCTTATCTTGAACGGAAAACGATACGACCCTTAGTAATATCATAAGGAGTAACTTCCACAGTAACTTTATCACCCGTTAAAATACGGATGTAGTTTTTACGCATTTTACCACTAATGTGAGCGATAATTTTGTGACCGTTTTCTAATTCAACACGGAACATAGTATTAGGTAATGTTTCAATTACAGTTCCTTGAAACTCAATTGCTGGTTCTTTTGCCATGATACCTCATTAAAAAAATTAAAAAAATAACGCCCCATATTATAACACATTTTTTTATTTTTGTGTTATTTAAAACAAAAAAAAGAAGCTGGAAAAACCAACTTCTTTTTTTATTTACGACAAATTAGTTATTACGGATTAAGTAATCAAAGGCTGCTAGAGAAGCTTTTGCACCTTCACCCATAGCGATAATAATTTGTTTGTAAGGTACATTTGTACAGTCACCTGCAGCAAATACACCAGGAATATTAGTTTGACCACGGTCATCAGTAATAATTTCGCCCATACGGTTTAATTCTACTGTACCTTTTAAGAATTCAGTATTAGGTACTAAACCAATTTGTACGAAAATACCAGCTAATTCTAAGTGGTGTAATTCTTCAGTTGCACGATCTTGGTAGCTTAAGCCAGTAACTTTTTGTCCGTCACCGTGAACTTCAGTTGTTGCAGCATTAGTAATAATTTTAACGTTAGGTAAGCTACGTAATTTATCTTGTAATACTTGGTCTGCACGTAATTTTTCATCACGTTCGATTAGAGTTACATGTTTAACTACACCTGCTAAGTCGATTGCAGCTTCAACCCCAGAGTTACCTCCGCCGATTACCGCTACATCTTTACCTTTAAATAAAGGACCATCACAGTGTGGACAGTAAGCTACACCACGAGTTTTATACTCAGTTTCACCAGGAACGTTCATGTTTCTCCAACGTGCCCCTGTAGAGAAGATTACAGTTTTAGCTTTTAATGTTGCACCGCTTTCTAATTCTAAAGTAACTTGTTTGTCACCTGGAACTAGTTTAGAAACACGTTGTAAATTCATAATATCTACACCGTATGATTTTACGTGTTCTTCTAAAGCTGCTGCTAAGTGAGGACCTTCAGTTTTTAATACTGAGATGAAGTTTTCAATGTCCATAGTATCTTGTACTTGACCACCAAAACGCTCAGCTACAACACCAGTACGAATACCTTTACGAGCTGCGTATACTGCTGCAGCAGCACCAGCTGGACCACCACCTACAACTAATACATCAAATGGATCTTTTTCAGATAAAGAAGCTGCTGTACGAGCTGCCGCACCTGTATCTAGTTTACTTAAGATCTCTTCAACGCTTGAACGACCTTGTAAGAATTGTTCACCGTTTAAGTAAACTGAAGGAACTGACATAATTTGTAAACGGTCAACTTCTTCTTGGAATAAAGCCCCGTCAATTGACACGTGTTTAATACGTGGGTTAATTACTGACATAGCATTTAAAGCTTGTACTACGTCAGGACAGTTTTGACAAGATAGAGAGAAGTAGGTTTCAAATTTGTAATCACCTGGTAGGTTTTTAATTTGTTCTACTACTTCAGGGCTTAATTTAGCTGGGTAACCCCCAACTTGTAATAAAGCTAATACTAAAGAGGTAAATTCGTGACCCATAGGGATACCAGCAAAGGTAACACCTACATCAGAACCTACACGAGCAATAGTAAATGCTGGTTTGCGATCAGCTAGATCTACTTCTTTATAAGTGATTTTGTCACTTCTTAATGAAGCAATTTCTAATAATAATTCTTTAAGTTCTGCTGATTTTGCATCTGTGCCTAAGTTAGCTTGGAGTTCAATTGGTAATTCAACACGTTCTAAATAGGCTTTAAGTTGTTCTTTAATGTTTTGATCTAACATAATCGTTTAATGCATTTTAAGATGAAAAAATATTGTAAACAAAAAAGAAGCATATCATAGGTATCCCTATGCCTATGCTTCCGAAAAAGTCTTTCTTATCTAAAAAAGGTTATTAGATTTTACCTACTAAATCTAATGATGGTTTAAGAGTTTCAGCACCTTCTTTCCATTTAGCTGGGCAAACTTCACCTGGGTGAGCTGCGATGTATTGTGCTGCTCTGATTTTACGTAATAATTCTGTAGCTTCACGACCAATACCATTGTCGTTTACTTCAGCTAATTTAATGTTACCTTCTGGATCTACTAAGAAAGTACCACGTAATGCTAAACCTTCTTCTTCAATTAATACTTGGAAGTTACGTGATAATACGTGAGTAGGGTCAGCTAACATTGTGTATTGTACTTTACCAATTGCTGGTGAGTGATCGTGCCATGCTTTGTGACAGAAGTGAGTATCTGTAGATACTGAATAGATCTCAACACCTAATTTTTGGAATTCTTCGTAGTTATCAGCTAAGTCTTCTAATTCTGTAGGACATACGAATGTGAAGTCTGCTGGGTAGAAGAAAAATACTGACCATTTACCTTGTAAATCTGTATCAGAAACTTCAATGAAATTACCTTGTTTGAATGCATTTACTTTGAAAGGTAATAGTTTAGTATTAATTAATGACATACTTTTTACTTCCTTAAAAATTATTGATAGGTTATGATTATGCGTATATTATAAAACAAATAAATTTATTTGTTAAGACTATTTACACCCTTAAGTGAAATTTTGTTCACAAGCTACTGATTAATAAGTCAAATTTTTAAGAAAAATATTCTAATTTTAGACTAAATTTTAGCTAAAATACTAATCAGCTTTTCCTATCGATATTTTTCAAAGGTGCTAAATTTATTAATTTTCTCTATTTTTTAGCCTCTAAAATTCTTTAAAATTCTTGTTAAAAAAGTACTTATTTTTATTTTTTTGGAGCTTAATTTTATGCTGTGTATTTAAATAATTACCTTGGCTATTTTTTTATGTGAGAATTTAGGTGAGCACTTATTTAAATAATTAACCCTTACCACTCCTGCTATTTTTTTTCATCACTTTCTTTTGCTTGTTTTTTTGTTCTCTTGCTTATTTATTTTGTTTTCCTTTCCCGCATATTTTTCTCGTTTTCTATTTCCGATGATTGATCTCTCTTTCTATTTCTACATATTTATCTAGTTTTCTTCTCTTATCTTTACTTTGCTATATAAAACCAGTTTGTCTTTTGACGAGAAAAAATCTTAACTTTGAAGCATTGAACTTTATCATTGTCCCTAAAATTAATTTAAATATTGATCTCTTCTACGCTCGTAAATTCAAGCAAAGAAAAAATATTTAGCACTAGCTCCAAAAACTTTTGTCTAAGGAAAGAAGCAAAGATAATTTTCTATATAGTTTTCTTTGCTTCTGTGCTAAAATGATCTATTTAATATCCAGAGAAAGATTTTCCCGCCACAAAGAGATTTTTAAGAAAAATCCCGTGGTTCATTTTTTATAATTATCATAATTTACATTTATATTTAGGAGTGTCATAGATGACAGCTACTATAGCTTCTACACAACAAGTCTTAAATGGCGAAGTAAAAGTTGGTGAGTTAGTTACAGTACGTGGTTGGGTACGTACTCGTCGTGACTCAAAAGCAGGTTTTTCATTCTTAGCAGTTTATGACGGTTCAGGTTTTAATCCTGTACAAGCAGTAATTGCTAATACCTTACCTAATTATGAGTCAGAAGTTTTAAATTTAACTACTGGCTGTTCAGTTATTGTAACTGGTGAAGTTGTAGAATCAGCAGGTTCTGGTCAAGCAGTTGAAATTAAAGCAACTAACGTAGAAGTTGTAGGTTGGGTAGAAAACCCTGACCAATACCCTATGTCTAACAAACGCCTCTCAGTAGAGTACTTACGTGAAATTGCTCACTTACGTCCAAGAACTAACCTAATTGGTGCTGTAGCTCGTGTACGTAATACTTTAGCTTATGCAATTCACGAATTCTTTAATGATCGTGGATTCTACTGGGTTGCAACTCCATTAATTACAGCAGCTGATACTGAAGGTGCTGGTGAATTATTCCGTGTATCTACATTAGATCTATTAAATCTACCTAAAACTGAAGATGGTAAAGTAGATTTCAAACAAGACTTTTTCGGTAAAGAAACTTTCTTAACAGTATCTGGTCAATTAAACATTGAAACCTATGCTTCATCTTTAAGTAATGTTTATACTTTTGGTCCTACCTTCCGTGCAGAAAACTCTAATACTACACGTCACTTAGCTGAGTTCTGGATGGTTGAACCAGAAATGGCATTCTATGATCTAGATGACAATGCTAAATTAGCGGAAGACATTTTACGTCACTGCTTTACCCGTGTATTAGAGAAAAACCGTGAAGACCTAGAGTTTTTCAATAAACACGTACAACCTGGCGTAATTGAGCGTTTAGAAAAACTAGTTAATAGTGAATTCGTACAAATTGACTATACAGACGCAATCAAAATCCTTGAAAACTGCGGGAAAAAATTCGAGTTCCCAGTTTACTGGGGTATCGATATGTCATCTGAACATGAACGTTACCTAGCAGAAGAACACTTTGATGCACCAGTTATCGTGAAAAACTATCCAAAAGAAATTAAAGCTTTCTACATGCGTCAAAATGATGACGGTAAAACTGTAGCAGCTATGGATGTTTTAGCACCAGGAATTGGTGAAATCATCGGTGGTTCTCAACGTGAAGAACGTCTAGATGTATTAGAAAAACGTTTACATGAATTAGGTATGGATCCTAAAGACTACGACTGGTACTTAGATCTTCGTCGTTACGGTACTGTACCTCACTCAGGTTTTGGTTTAGGTTTTGAACGTCTTGTAAGTTATGTTACTGGCGTACAAAACGTACGTGATGCTATTCCATTCCCACGTACACCGAAAAACGCTGCATTCTAATTATTGCTTTCTGAGCAAAATGTCCGGTGAGCAATCACCGGACTTTTTTATTAACTCTAACATTTATTAGCTTATGATTTTTACTACGCCTAACTTTATAATTATTGCCATACTTGTATTGTTACGGGCTATAGATAACTATCGCGAACCTCGCTTTACTATTTTTGCTTTAAGTAGTACGATAATTCTTTTAGAGTTAATTGCCGCAGCTCTATCACCTAACTTTTTCTACTCAAGCTTTTTACAACTCAATCCTTATAAACCTTTATTTGTTGTAACCTGCTTTTTTATCTTTGGCTTTTTCCTTTATAAATTTCTCTGTAGCCAAGGATTACATAATCGAGTAAGAAAAAAATATCCAGGGGTAGTACAGGCTGCTAGTATATATCGAAGAGAAATTATAATTATTAGCGAAGTTATAGCCTCCTTTTTAGCTTATCTAAGTCTTTCTGACTTTACCGAGTTTACTTCATGGTTGGTAGCTTCATCTTCACGTGCCCAAGGTCAAGCAAGTAATATCTGGCTCTACCTAGTTACAGCAATTATTGTTGTGAGATTTATCTATAATCTTTTCTTAGGTAACTATAAAACCTTTGTTTTCTGGGGCGTAACTGTAGCTTGCCTTTTCCTCTTTTCGCTAATCGGACACCGTGAATACTTTGCTACTAATGTATTTATCTTTGTATATGCTTTAGTGTATCTCTATCGTTTTATTGCTACCGAAGAGAACTTTTATTATTTCTTTGCCCGTACGCATTTATCAGAAGCACGCTTTGCCATGTTATTACATGGAGCAACTGCCTTAATGGAACTAATTGCTTCTTTAATGATTGTCGGCATTTTTGTTAATTCATATGCTGACCTTAACGCTATCAAGGCATATTTTTAACCATGATCATAGCAACTACTTTATTTCTCTTATTTTGGGGATATCGCATTTTCTCCAATATCAAAAAGGAAAAATTTAGTTTCGATACGCAAATGTTTTATCTTGCGGGGTTAATAAGCTTTATTCTTTATCTCCTTGCTTCCCATGTGCTGGGCTTGGCTCAAGGAGTTTTTAATCACACTTTACTAATAATGCTAGCTTTTGCTTTGCTAAATCTCCTCTATTTAATTTTTACTCGAAGAGAAGATTTTATCGACTATGCAAGCAAGCACCGCGATATTTTATTTAGTCGTAAAAGTGTAATTACCTTTACCCTTACCGAAGCTATTATTTCTTTATATGCCTTTGTCGCTTATATGCGCGTACCTCAAGGCTTTGTTCTCGGGTTAAATGAATCGGTACTTGAAATTATTACCAGTAGCAATACTATCGGCATGGCTATTTTAGCTATTATAGCTTGTCGATTTTTCTATGTTTTAACTCTTGGTACCTATAGAATTCTTGCCTTTTGGCTAGTATTTGCTTTAAGTCTTACCCTTTGCGGGGGGATTTTTACAAGCATTTACATGCTTTTAGGCTCAGCAACCCCGAACCCTACACAAATTCTTACTCATGCTATGCCTTATGTTCCGTTAATTCTCTATGTGAGCATTATCGTAACCTTAAGACTTATTCGTGGACTTTTAGTGCGTAATGATAGTCGCAAAATTAGCTTTTCTTCAATTATCCCTTACGTTTTACGTACTTTAGCAGGCTTAGTTGAACCTATTTGCTTAAGCATTATTGTTTACTGCATTATTGTTTATTTTATTGGCGTTGCTACAGTAATTAGTTAAAAGACCTTATTTTGTGTATAATTAAACTAAACAGCCAAACTTTTTAGCTAGGAATATCTTTATGTTTTCAGTTGTAGACATTTTTCTGGGCGCTATAGTTATCGCCTTCTTTGTTCACGGATTCCTAAAAGGTTTTCTTGGATCTATTCTCTCTTTAGTAGCAATTGGGGGATCAATTTTTATTTCCCTAAACTATACTAATGATTTTAGCAATCTGCTTAATAGTATTCCGCTAGTAGGTAGCTACCCAATTCTTGCTTTAATTGTAGTATTTATTATTTCTTATATTTTCTTAAGCATAGCTGCTCGTGCTCTCTCAACTTTATTTAGTAAAACCACCATTTTAGGTAACCCACTTCTTTCTCTTGTGGGTGGAATTATCTTTGCGATGATTAGCATCCTGGTAATTTCTGTTATCTATACTCTTCTTCGTGAAAATGGTGTAGATTTAAACAACTATGTAAGTAGCTTCAATAACTCTTACTCAAAAGTAATTATTGACTACTGTAACTCAGGTTTAGATTTATCTACAAAAGTTAAAGAGCTTTTCCAAGCTTTTGTAAATGAAGCAAATAACTATGCTAAATAAGCTAAAAGACCTCCGAACTAAATTTAGTTCAGAGGTCTTTTTTTTTATGCTAAGGCTTAGAAATTATGTGTTGGAGGACAAAAACTACCTAAAGGTAATCTTAATACCCCATAATGACTGTAACCAGGGATTTGATAATAACAGTATAAAAATCCCCCACTAAAAGATTGAGAGACTAAAAATCCCATGGCAGCTTGGGCTGGAGCTACGCCAGTTGAACCTAACGTAGATACAGCAATAATTATATAAGCCAAGAAAGCTTTGCAAAGATTTTTCATAGGCATACATATTTAAGTTGAGATAATTAAAGGAGCATAAAATTAATCTTATGCACTTAAGTATAAGATTATTATACTATACTAAAACAAAAAATCCCCTGAACTTTTAAAGTTCAGAGGATTTTTTTATTAGAAGTTGTATGTTTTAGGACAAGTTCTACCAGCATCCATTCTTACTTCTTTCGTTTGTGTACCTACACGGTAGATGCAGTATAAGTAAGGAGCTCTAATTTCTTGACCAATTAAATAACCAGTAGCTGCGTGAGCTGGAGCAAAACCTGCGGTTGTAGAACCAGCAAGAATTAAATAAGCTAATAAAGCTTTTAACACATTTTTCATAAAAAAATACAAATCTAAGTTGAGAAAATACAGACAATGTAATTTCTTACCTGTCCCTAATGCCCTTATTATATAAAAATAAAAAGAAAATGCAAAGGGGTAAGATGATAAAAAATAAAATAAAAACAACTAATTAAGCTAAAGCTATAGAAAAAGAATATAAAGTGAAAAAGCCAAAGCTAGAGAAAAAAGAATAAAAAAAAGAAGGATACAAAAGAGATAGGAAGTAAAAAAAGAGAGAGGAGGAAAAAAGGAGAAAGATAGGAGGAAAAAAGGAGAGAGAAAGAAAGAAGAAAGGAAATAAAAAAAGAAATAAGGAATAAAGAGAAAGTAAGGGGAGAGTTAAATAAAGAGGTAAAAAAATAAACCCATAAAAAAAGTTCCCCTAGTAGGAGAACTTGTTTTATAAAATCTTGTATAAATTTGGCGCACCTGATAGGATTCGAACCCACGACCCATTGCACCGGAAGCAATTGCTCTATCCATCTGAGCTACAGGCGCATAAAATCTGAAACTAAAAGGGTTGTGCGCAAAAAAAATGGCGCACCCAACAGGATTCGAACCTGTGACCGTTCGCTTAGAAGGCGAATGCTCTATCCAGCTGAGCTATGGGTGCTTTCAATCAATCCAGAAGGTATTATAGTATAATTTTATCTTCATTGCAATTGTTTTTACCAAGAAATGACCTAGCTCTAAGTTTTTTAAGCTAAATTTTTTCTTAATTAATCCCTTAACCAGCTAGATTCCATCTTTTCTAGACTTAAATTAACATTTATCTTGCTCAACTTATGCCTTAATTTTACTCTCTTTCCTGAGAAAAAACATCTTGAAAATTTTAAAAAAAAATATATCATATAATAGTAAAAAAATAATCATCAACAATAATATTTTTCTAAATATCTATATCGCGGGTTTTAAGAAAAAATTTCTGGCTTTTTTCTTGATTCTTAAAGGTAGATTAATGATAAAATAAACATTAGTTTATTACTAACTAATTTATTTAGTCAGTACTTAAGAAACACAAAATCTCAACATAAAACTATTTAGAAAAAAATTTGACTACTTAATTTTGTTTAGCAAAATTAAGTCACAGGAGTATAAGTGAAACCCTTTCTTAAAAAGAACGCTTTTCTAGTTTTATTGGTTTTTCTTGCTACTATTAGCTTATTTAGTTTCTTCTCTGATAGTAATAGCGAAAGAAATACCCAACCATATTCTACTTTCGTTCAACAAATTGACCAAAATAGAGTAGGTCAAGTACAAATTACGCAAACAGGACAAATTCAAGTTTCATTAAAAGATGGTACTACTTACAATACTATCTTACCTATGCGTGATGATAAGTTATTAGACCAACTTATTAGTAAAAACATTACCGTAATCGGTAAACTACCAGAACGTCCAAGTGCTCTAGTAGAGATCCTTATTAATATGATCCCTCTACTTTTATTCTTAGGTTTATACCTCTGGGCAATGCGTCGTATGACTGGTGGTATGGCTAGTGCCATGGGTAGCGACAAGCAAGTAGGTCGTATCTATGAAGCTAAGGATATTAAAACACGTTTAACTGATGTAGCAGGTTGTGAAGAAGCTAAACGTGAAGTAGCAGAAATTGTAGACTTCTTACGTGAGCCTCATAAATATACTGACGTTGGTGCTCATATTCCTAAAGGTGTCCTAATGGTAGGTCCTCCTGGTACAGGTAAAACTTTACTTGCTCGTGCTGTAGCGGGTGAAGCGGGTGTACCATTTATTACAATTTCAGGTTCTGATTTCGTAGAAATGTTTGCTGGGGTAGGTGCTCAACGTGTGAGAGCTATCTTTGCTCAGGCAAAAAAATTCGGTAAAGCAATTATCTTTATCGATGAAATCGATGCTGTAGGTCGTAAACGTGGTGCTGGTTTTGGTGGTGGTCACGATGAACGTGAACAAACCCTAAACCAATTACTAGTTGAGATGGACGGTTTTGATGATAAAACAAACATTATTGTAATTGCAGCAACTAACCGTGCTGATGTATTAGATAACGCGTTAATTCGTCCAGGTCGTTTTGACCGTCAAGTTACTTTAGATCTTCCAGATCTTAAAGGTCGTTTACAAATTCTTCAAGTACACGCAAAACGTGTGCGTTTAGCTCGCGATGTTAACTTAAAAACAGTTGCACGCGGTACTCCAGGTTTCTCTGGTGCTGAATTAGCTAACCTAGTTAACGAAGCTGCTTTAATGTCTGCTCGTTATGGTAGTAAAGAAATTACTATGAAATACTTTGAGTTAGCACAAGATAAGATCACTTTAGGTACAGAACGTCCTTCATTAACTATGAAAGAAATCGACAAATTACGTACTGCTTACCATGAAGCAGGACACGCAATTGTTGGTTACTTAGTAGAAGGTAACGACCCTGTACACAAGGTAACAATTATTCCACGTGGTCGTGCTTTAGGGGTAACTCACTTCTTACCAGCTGAAGACCAAGTGTACCAAAGCTATTCAATTTATGAAGCTAAACTACAAATGACTTATGGTGGTCGTTTAGCTGAAGAAATTATCTTTGGTAAAGATTATGTATCTACAGGTGCATCTTCTGATATTCAATACGCTAGCCGCATGGCACGTGCAATGGTTACTACTTATGGTTTTGATGATGATCTAGGTCCAATTAACTATGCACCAGATCAAAATGATCCATATGGTCGTCCACAAGCTTCAGATGCTTTCGCAGAACGTATTGATAAAGCGGTATTAGAAATTATTAAACGTAACTATGATAAATCACGTTTAGTATTACAACAAAACCGTGATATCCTTGAAGCTATGAAAGATGCTTTAATGGAATACGAAACTATCGATAAATGGCAAGTTGAACGTATTATGAATCGTCAACCAGCAGGTAAACCACGTGACTGGGATGATGATACTGATGATCGTAACTTTGAGCATTTAAAAGAAGATAACGCTTAATTTTAAAGACCTAGGGATTTTTCCCTAGGCCTTTTTTTGCTTTACAAATAAGAAAAAAATAAATATAATTGTTACTAAATTCTAATTATTTTAATTATATTTCAGGAAAAAACAATGAATAGATTAACAAAACTAACGGCTATGTTAGGTTTGACTGTATCACTTAGTGCTCCAGCATTAGCAGCTAATTTTGTGGGTAACTATACTGCTCACCAAGCTGTATCTAACCATCTTATTGGTCAAGACTATCGTCTAAGCTTACCAGGTGTAGGTTTATATAACCAAGTAGGTTTAGCTATGTATGACCTAGCTGAAGATGACGATGACTTCCACCAAGTTGATGACAAGGCTGAAGCATTTGCAGATGTATATGTAACTTTTGCGGTTATTACTAAATACTACATTGATAACCCTGAGCAAGCAAGAAACTTAAACTTTGATCCAACGCAAGTTACTTTAAAAGATTACCTCCAAGATGTAATCCGTGCATGTAATGCAGGTAACTTTGCTGTAACTCCTGAACAAGTAAGCAAGGATTTAGGTTCGCCACTAACTGGTAAAGAAAACCGTCAAGTTTACACTTACCAACGTGACTTCAGAAACTTATGTACTCTTGCAAAACAATATTTAAATCTTTACAACCTACCTGAGTTCCAAAGCTACTTAAAACTATACCAAGAGTATAGTGAGTATGTATATCAAGCTTACAAAACTCAAGGGGCTAACTATGGCTTCCCATTAAGCTATAAATCAATTACTGATGGCACTATCGAAGATATTGCCCGTCAAAGATTCCAATATGATAATCCACGTGGTTACCGTATTCTGAAAAACTTTGATGAGTATGTTTACGAAAACCGTGCATTCTATAATGCCTTAAACGCAAGATAAATAAAGCAACCCGTAAATTAAATAATTTACGGGTATTTTTCTTTTTAAAGTGGTAAAATAAAGAGAGCTTTTATCTCAACCTTTTCGCTATTTTTCTTGACAAGATAAGACATGAAAATAATCCCCTATTTTGCATTAGCTTTAGGGCTTTTAGCCTTAAGTTCTTGTGATCGCAATCAAGTTAAAGAAACTAATGTGGCAATTGAACATAGTTCAACTGATGCCTTAGATGCAGACCAACTAAGTTCAGATTTTTGTAATAATCCTTCTAATGCTCAAGCCCAACAATGTCAATATACGCAAGCTTTAGAAGATTTTGATCCAATTGCCTATATCAATAGTTATACTGCAACTTATGTAGATTCAGGGGTTCTCGTTAAAGTAGATAGAGAAAACCTCGACCAAGTTTTACCAAGAATTAGATTTACCCAACCTAATCCTTTTTTTAATCCTAAGTTTGATTTATACAAGCCTGTATTTTTAGCTTTAGCTACTGACTTTGCTAATGCTAGTGATTCATTTTATTATGAATATTCTAGTGACCCGCGTTTGAGCGAACAAATTGAAAACGAACGCCAAGAAAGTGCTAAGCTTTTTTATCAATACTATGGCTATCGACTACCACAACAAGAATTAACTAATTTTAACTTTTCAGGATTATCGGTAAACTATTATGAATACCCTGTAGCCTTATTGTTCCGTGAGTCCAATAATCTTGTAAATAAAATTGTAAACTTTGACTTTGCCAATACAGGTTCTAGTGAACAACTCCGGATAAATCAAGAGTTGCTCAAAATCATGCTCCAAATGGCAGCTGAGTTTTATGCGGTAAAAATTTACAACCAAAATAACCCAGAACAACTTGCTTTACTTAAGCAAAATGGCTTTAACATAGATAACGATAACGTTACTTTTACTAACTATTTAGCCGCTCTTTATACTTGGACCCAACAAGGGCATTGGGAAATAAACCCACGCGATCCTATGTTTGCTCGCGTTGATTTAGCCCATTTACAACAAATTTGCCCAAAATGCCAATTTCTTAACTCTCCATTTGACTATCAATTTGCTTTAAATCGCATGGGTAGTCTAATCGAGATCTATTATTTAGTTAGTTTACAACCTGAGTGGCAAGCAATAGATCAACAAGCCCAAAAAATGGGGCAAATTATCCAGCTTAAGAACAAAGAACCAGAATTTATTGACAATAATGAGCAAACTGATGCTCAGCTTTACGCTTGGTTAGAAGCGACTACCAATCCTAATCGAGCAAGAGAATTAAACTTAAATAGTCAATACACTCAAGATGTAAACAAACTTGTTAATTTTATCGCCCAAAACAATTATTTTTACTTAGTGGCAAATCCCCAAGCTAAACCATTAATTCTTAAACCAGTTAATGGGCAAACATTTCACTATGATTATAGCTTCTTAACCTCTAAGTAACTTTTTGGTATAATACATCGTGATGTTTAAAAGAGCTTTTTCTGTAGTGTGCTTAGCTTTGGCTTTAGTAGCTTGTGATAAAAGTGATAACTTAACCCAACAAGCTACAGATGATGCGTATACCGCAAATCTAAATTTTAACCACCCTTTATACCCAAGTGTACATATAGATTCTAGCTTTTACCAAGATAACGAATACTTTAGTAGTGATTTTAACTTTAATAAAGTTATAATCGAGGCATTGCTCCGCATGGTAGCCAATCAAAACTATGGCACCGAAAATGTGTTTCCACCCAATATAATTATCGATCCGATAATGGGACTGTTTGATGATATCAACAATACGAGCAATCCTTTACTGACCCAACCTCAAGTACATGCGGGAGAGGATGAGTTCTTATTTACTTTACGTCGAGCTTCGTACCTTTCCAACTATACATTACTCGGAATCCGTTTTGTGGGAAGTATGATCAATGTTTATGCCGACAAGTTTCTCAACGCTTCGCCAGAAAGGCGAGTAGAAATTTTTCGTGCCTTAAACTTATACTTTGATTACATTATGGCTGAATACCGTTATTTACAAAATAACACTACCTTTGACTGGCAAAGCCTAATGGAGCAAGATCGAGTTAGTATTAACTTTGAAACTGCTAACTTCCCAGAATACTTACAACAATTTAATACCCAATGCCAAGTTGGTAACTTCCAACTTGACTTAAATTATGTGCAAAGAGGCGTGGGTACTTTAAATAGTTACTATACGCAAGAATTAACTGATCTAGGACAAATCCAAGATAAGTCTTGCCAAGTAGTAAATATCTTTTTGCAATTAGCTGCTTTACCTAACTACCCTGAAGCAGCCAAAGCCATAAATGCAGTAGCCGTTTCTATCGCCCAGACTAATATTTCCCAACAAAAATCACAAAATGTAATGGGATTAAATTTAGTGCGATATTTTTCTGGCGAAGTTGTTAATAGTGCCTTAATTAGTATTTCGGTGCGCAGTGGCAATCGCCTAGTAGAAACCTACTCCAATTATGTAAAACAAACTTTAGAGTCGCCTCATGTTCGACTCATTCTCTCGGAAATTCCGAATTTAAATCCATTAATTTTACCTGAACACCCCGAAGGTACTTCAGGTCTAATCTTTAGCAAAAAATAGGCTCTTAAACTTGGGTTTAGGAGCTTTTTCCTAGTTTATTATTATGAAAACACTTGAGCAAATTGCAAGCCGTCGTACCTTTGCGATAATTTCCCACCCGGACGCCGGTAAAACAACCATTACCGAAAAACTTCTTCTTGTTGGACAGGTTATCCAAACTGCAGGGGCAGTTAAAGGTAAAGGAAATCAAGCTAAGGCTAAATCTGACTGGATGGAAATTGAGAAACAACGTGGGATCTCAGTTACTACTTCTGCCATGCAGTTTCCTTATAACAACTGTATGGTAAACCTCCTCGATACTCCAGGGCACGAAGACTTCTCGGAAGATACCTATCGTACTCTAACCGCTGTAGACTCAGCTTTAATGGTGATTGACGCTACTAAAGGGGTTGAGGAACGTACGATTAAACTAATGGAAGTTACGCGTTTACGTAATACACCAATTCTAACTTTTATGAATAAGTTAGACCGTGATATTCGTGATCCATTAGAACTTCTTGACGAAGTTGAAGATATTTTAAAAATTAAATGTGCTCCTATTACTTGGCCTATAGGTTCGGGTAAGTTTTTCAAGGGAGTATATAATCTAGCTGGCGACTATGCAATTATGTATAAGTCGGGGCAAGGAAGTAAAATTCAAGAAGTGGTGCGTTATGACGGAATTGATAATCCAGAATTAATTGCTGCTATAGGTGAAGACTTCCACCAACAACTCAAAGATGAACTTGAGTTAGTGCAAGGGGCAAGTAACGAATTTGATGAGCAAGAATTTTTAGCGGGTAAATTAACCCCAGTATTTTTCGGTACCGCTCTAGGTAACTTTGGGGTTGACCATATGCTTGATTATTTAACAGCTTATGCTCCAGCTCCACAAGCTCGTCAAACTACTGATGGACAGGTAGAAGCTACTAATCCTGAGTTCTCTGGCTTTATTTTCAAAATCCAAGCGAACATGGATCCAAAACACCGTGACCGTGTTGCCTTTATGCGTATAGTTTCAGGGAAATATACGCGTGGCATGAAAGTTAACCAGCACCGTATAGGTAAAGAAATTGTTATCAATGATGCCTTAACCTTCTTAGCTGGGGATCGTACTAATGCCGAAGAAGCTTATGCTGGTGATATTATCGGTATTCACAACCATGGTACTATTCAAATTGGTGATGCCTTCTCTACGTTTAAAGAACCTGTAAAATTCACAGGTATCCCAAACTTTGCGCCAGAACTTTTTAAACGTATTCGTTTAAAAGATCCGCTTAAAATGAAGCAATTACTCAAAGGCTTAATTCAATTATCTGAAGAAGGCTCAGTACAAGTATTCCGCCCTTTAATTAATAATGATTTAATTGTAGGGGCTATCGGGGTACTACAATTTGATGTGGTAGTAAATCGCCTTAAAAACGAATATAACGTAGAAGCTATTTATGAACCAGTTAACGTAGCTACAGCGCGTTGGGTAGACTGTGATGACCCGAAAAAATTCGAAGAATTTAAACGTCGTTGTGAAGGTAACCTCGCTTTAGATGGAGCGGAAAACTTAACTTATATAGCTCCAAATATGGTGAACCTTAACTTAACCCAAGAAAAATACCCAGACGTACGCTTTTTTGCTACGCGTGAACACTAAAAACAATAAAAGCCTGCAGTTTAAAACTGCAGGCTTTTAAATTAACGATCACCGTTAAATATTGAGTTTTTCACAATTACATAATCTACTTTGCGTAAAGCTTCAAGGTCTTTACCTCCAGCGTAGGAAATAGAACTTTGTAAATCTTGTTGCATTTCCTCTAGAGTATCAAAAAGATCACCTTTAAATGGAGTTAAGATTTTTTTCCCTTCTACATTTTTACGCGCACCTTTTTGGAATTCAGACGCTGAACCAAAGTATTCTTTATAAAGCTTACCATCGACTTCGATAGTTTCACCTGGGCTTTGTTCATGACCAGAAAATAATGAACCGATCATTACTAAAGTTGCACCAAAGCGAATTGACTTAGCCACATCACCATGGTCACGAATACCACCATCGGCAATAATAGGCTTAGTTGCAGCCTTAGCACACCAACGTACAGCAGATAACTGCCAGCCGCCTGTACCAAAACCTGTTTTTAATTTTGTAATACAAACCTTACCTGGACCAATTCCTACTTTAGTAGCATCAGCACCAGCTAATTCTAACTCACGTACGGCTTCAGGAGTTCCTACGTTACCAGCAATCACAAAAGACTCAGGTAAGTATTGTTTAATATGTTTAATCATATTAATTACTGAATTTGAGTGACCGTGAGCTATATCAATTGTTATATATTCAGGAACTAAATTTTGTTGCGCTAAATATTCTACAAAAGTAAACTCTTCAGCTTTAACGCCAATAGAAATCGAAGCAAACAGACCTTGCTCTTTCATATGACGAATAAAGTTTTCACGAGTTTCAGGTGTGAATCTATGCATAATATAGAAGTAGCCACGACGAGCTAATTCTTCAGCTAAAGGTTCATCAATGATTGTTTGCATGTTTGCAGGAACTACTGGAATTTTAAACTCCATTTTTCCTAACTTAACCGTAGTATTACACTCGGCACGGCTTTCAACAATACATTTGTTTGGAATTAACTGAATGTCTTCGTAATCAAAGATTCTTACATCATTAAGCATGGATTTAGATCCTAATTTTAGTTAAAAAAAAAACGAAGTCCTTTTTTAAGCCCAAATATTATATTATCATAATTTTATAATTTAGCTCAACTTTTTTAGCTGCGGATTATTCTTAATTAAAAAGAGCAAATTATACAGATTTTTTATTTAGTTACCCAAATTTTGTTGAGATAAAGTAAAATATAAGCGGCTATAAATATATTTGGAGAATTTATGCAAGACTTTACAAAAATTGGGGATTTTATTTATGCTCCTTGGCAAAAGAGCTTAAATGAATTAAATGCCTTTAACCCACAAGAAGTGTTATTTAATCAAGAAGGTCAAACTCTGGCACTAAGCCTAGCTTTACCTTTTGCTTTAAATGACAAAGAGAGCTTTTTAGAAGAGTTAACGCAATATATTAGTAATACTTATCCTGAAGTAGCTCGCGTAACCATTAATCTTGAATTTAAAATCAGTCAACGTAAGCCTTCGGGCAAAGGACAACCTTACCCTGGCATTAAAAATATTATTGCCGTTTCATCGGGTAAAGGTGGGGTAGGTAAATCTTCGGTTGCGGTTAACCTAGCTGCAGCTCTTGCCAATAGTGGCGTTAAAGTAGGGCTTTTAGATGCCGATCTCTATGGTCCATCGATTCCACATATGCTAGGAGCAAGCGAAACTAAACCTACATCAGATGACAATAAAACCATGCACCCGGTGCAAGTTGGCAATCTCTACGCTAACTCTATGGGCTTTTTAGTGCCAGAAACAGATCCAACTATTTGGCGCGGTCCTATGGCTTCGGCAATGTTAAAACAACTAATCGAAGAAACTAACTGGCCTGACCTCGACTACTTAGTAATTGATATGCCACCAGGTACAAGTGATATTCACATTACTGTAGCTCAAGATCTAGCAGTAACTGGAAGTGTAATTGTTTCTACTCCGCAAGACATAGCTTTACTCGATGTATTAAAAGGCGTAAACATGTTCCGCGAAATGAACGTACCTGTACTTGGCGTAGTAGAAAATATGAGTATGTATACTTGCCCTAACTGTGGTTATCAAGCACATATTTTTGGTGAAGAGGGAGTTAAAGAAATTAGTCAATTTTTAGATACGCCTCTTTTAGCCTCTATTCCGCTTGATCCAAAAATTCGTAAAGATCTCGATGATGGCGTTATTACCTCAATGATCGAGCCAACAGGAAATATCGGACAAGCTTTTGCTAAACTTGCCGACCAGGTTGCTTTTAACCTCTATCGTGATGTGAAAAAACACGCTTCGAGCATTACTATTTCCCAACTCTAGATTTTTGCCATGAAAGTAGCATTCCTTAGTGTAAATACGGGAGCCTATGATACTTTTTTTAAAGTACTCTTCCCTTATAATTATCAAAATTTTCTTCCTGATTGCCAAGTAACATTTTTTGTTTTTACTGACAGTAAGGATCTCGAGCAAAGCTTTGCTCTCAACCCGAGAGTAAAAGTTATATACCAAGAGTATGAGCCTTGGCCTGCTCCTACTCTCGATAGGTTTGCTTATTTTTTAAGTCAAGCAGAGCAACTGCAAGAGTTTGATTATATTTTCTTTGCGAATGCTAACTACTATTGTAAAAATCCAATTAAGGCTGAGCAAATTCTTTTTGCTCCTACCGGGGATCTCGGGAAAGATTTAATTATGGTAGAGCACTTTGGGCAAAACTTTATTGCCGAGCATTTACGTTCTTATGAGCGCAATCCTAGCTCACAAGCTTATATAGCTCCGCAACCCGAACGCCCAACTACCTATGTAGCAGGAGGCTTTTACGGAGGCACAGCTCAAGCTTTTTTAGCTCTAGCTCGCACTCTTGCCCAACGCATTCAAGCAGACAAAGAGCAAGGCATAGTTGCGCATTGGCACGACGAAAGTCATTTAAATCGCTATCTCTATGATTTAAATTATGCCTGTCATTTTTTACCGCCTTGCTATTGTGTGCCGCAAGAGTATGACTTTGAGTCGCGTTATATTGGCGAACGGCAAGATTGGCCATGTGTTTTACTAAATAAAAATGCTTTACCAAGTCCGGCTCAGGATATTCGCTCAAATCAGGCAAGTTATGATCCACGTTGGATCGAAATCCTGATTATGCAAGAACGCGAACTCGAAAGCTGGTGGCTTCGTGATCGCCATATTTTCTATCCGAATGCCATAAAAAATCAATGCTTTAATACCCTTTTATGGGAAATATAAAAAAATCCCTTAACCGCACGCGGTTAAGGGATATTTTTAATTGAGAAAATGTAGAACAAGGTAAATTATTGCTAAGCCACCTTGCTTCCAAATTATATGCTTGCTAACCGTGAAAGCCCCATATAAGGCAACTCCCACAATGTAAAAGGCAATATAAGTCAATACTAAGTTATGCTGAAGAACTAAAGCAAAAATAATAACTCCTGCCAGTAAGCCATTATAAATGCCTAGGTTTTTAAATAGATTTTGCACTTGAGAATCTTGTAACTTTGCTTGCGTAGTATTAAAAACTCGAGCCGTTTGTTTACTTGTTGTGGCAAAGGTTTCAAGATACATAATAAAGAGAAACTCAAGGGCAATTAAGCCCATGAGTATATTTTGTGCTATTTGCATAAAAGAATTTTACCAGCTTTACCAGATTTAAGGCTTGCTGCACAAGCTTGAGCTGCTTGAGCTAAAGGATAAACTCCACCAACTGGAAGAAGTACTTTACCTGCAATTACATTAGTAATTAATTCTCGCATAAGTTTAGCCTTAACTTCAGCAGACATTTCTTGGGCAACAATACTACCCCAGAAACCTTTAACGGTAATTTGTTTGAAAATTAAGTCGCCTACAGGAATTTGTACAGGTTCACCACCCATAGTACCAAAAGAAACAAATAAAGCATTTTGTCCTAGAAGTCTACTTAATTCTAGACTTGCTTGACCGCCAATTGAGTCAACTCCCGCTACCAGAGAATTGTCTCCTAAAATAGCTTTAACTTGTTCTTGCCAGTTCTCTTGATCTGTAGCTACTACATGCTCAATACCTAATTCATTGAGTTCGGCAATAGCACGTGAAGATCTAACGAGGTTAATTACATTAACGCCACGCTCTTTAGCTAACATAGCAGTGGTTTTACCAATCATACCACTAGCGGCATTAAGAATAATCCATTGTCCCGCTTTTACTTCTAGAAATTCTAATAAAGTAATAGCACTAAATGGCATAGCAATTAATTGAGCTGCTTGCTCATCACTTAGAGCATCAGGAATTGGTACTAAAGCATTAGCTGGAGCAACAAAGTATTCTGCCCAAGTTTGGTGAATATTTGCCACACTAACTCTTTGTCCCACTTGTACATTAGTAACATTATCGCCTAAAGCTACCACGCGACCTACAGCTTCTGAACCAGCTGTTTCAGGTAAATTAGGTTTATAACCATAGGTACCACGAATTGTCCAAAGATCGTGATTGTGAATTGGTGACATAATTAACTCAATTAATACTTCACCTTCTTTTGGGGTAGGTTTTTCTACTTGAGCAATTTCTACTACGTTTTCTGGTTCACCAAATACTTTATGAATTACTGCTTGCATGACTTTTTTTCCTTAAATTATTGTGCGTAAGATTCTAAAGTTACTTCGATATTGTTACGAGTTGCATTTGAGTAAGGACAAACTTCGTGAGCACGAGCTACTAAAGCTTTAGCTTGTTCACTAGTTAAACCTGTAGTGTAAACCGTGATATGAGCTTGAAGTTTAAATGCACCGCTCATTTCTTGACCTATACCAACTTTTACCGAAGTTTTACTTGAAGTTAATGGTAATTCCATTTTTTGCGCTACAAGATTTAAAGCTGAATCAAAACATGCAGCATAACCTAAAGCAAATAATTGTTCTGGGTTAACTCCAGCTTTATCTGAACCAAAAGCAGTTAAATCAAAACCTAATGAACCGTCATCTAATTCTGTATGACCTGAACGACCACCTACTGCTGTTGCTTGTGTTTCATAAAATACTTTCATGTTGTTCTCCAATGTTTATGTTGTTATTTTTGATATAAAGATAGAAGTTGGCTTGCATGTTTGCTTGCTAGGGTAAAACTTGTTGTCGAAGGACGATTTACACGGTAGCTTAAGCATGCTCCTAGCCAGGTATAAAATAAATTTGTAATAAATTCTTTGGCATCTACTTGGGCAGAAAAAGTTCCCGCCTCTTGTGCCTTAACTACTTGTTGGGTGACAAAGCTAACTATACTTTGCATTCCCTCTTGCATGCGATTTCGCATTAAGTCAGATAAGTCAGCAATTTCGGCGCTCAGTTTTACAATTAAGCAATTATTACCTGAAATTTCATTTTCAATCCACTGTTGCCAGTAAGCTAAAATTTGCTGGGAAATATTTTTCTCTGTAGAAGCAAAAAAACCTTGTAAAGACTCTTGGTACTGCTCAAAGTAGTGATTTAAGATCTCTAAACCAAATACCTCTTTGGAAGTAAAGTAATGATAAAAAGAACCTTTGGGTACTTTAGCTTCTTTGAGGATTTCACTTAAACCTACGGCGGTAAAACCCTTATGAGCAATAAGCTTGTGTCCTACATTAATAATATGTAATTTTGTTTCTTCACCTTGTTTCATGGCTCTATTATATATCAAAATAGACCAGTCGTCTAGTATTTTTTGCAAAAAATTTTTTAAGCAATATTTTCTCTTAATTTACAATAACTTAGAATAAAAACTTTATTTTAAGGACAAAAAAAAATAGAGCTTAACACTCTATTTTTATCTTACATTAAAGCCTTCGTTTCTAAGAAAAGCTCGAAAATCATCACATCCTCCAATATGTTTGCCATTAACAAACACTTGAGGTACTGTACGTACTTCTTTACCGATTTTAGCAGTCAAATCTTCTTTGCTAATTCCTTCCACGATCATATCATGGTATACCCCTTGTGCTAAACCTTGAACTTTTAGCTCTTCCATTAGGTTTTTGGCAACTGCACAATAAGGGCAACTTTCGCGACCAAAAATTTCAATTGAATATTGCTTAGACATAGCCCCCTCAAAAAATAACTATTGCTTATATTATACTCTTTTAAACACAAGACGCAGACTTTTGCCAATTTTATTTTTCAGAAATCTTGTAAAGATGATACAATAAAGGCAACTCTGCTTAACAGCACTAGCCATCAGGCTAGTTTTTTTAGCACTAAATTTAGAACTCTTTTATATTAGAGAAACATTTAGAAGTTAACTAGTGTTTAGGTAAGAGACTTGCTTAAACACCTTAATCGCTATGTTCTTGCATATAAAGATCGTTCGTTATATTTAGTTTAATCAAGGAAATTTATTATGGCTACACCCCAATATGAATACCCTTCATTTATCCAAAATATAAAAGATCACTACTGGCGAAATTTAAAAAAATGGGGACATGCTGAACGCAGAACTGAGTTTTGGACATTTACCCTCGCTGCCCTAGTATTGAATGTAGTTATTTTTGCAGTTCTATCTTGGTTACTTCAGACTGCTCATGCTGCAGACAATCGTTTTTTTGAGGTAACTTTTTTAATTATTACTGTAGCTTATGGTCTTTACTTTGCGGTAGTCTACTTAGGATCTTTAGTGCGTAGACTTCATGACGCAGGTTTTTCTGGCATGTGGATTCTTTTTTCTTATGTTGTAATTTACGGCATTTATATTGTTATCTCCATGTTAGAATCCATGCTCAATAAAGATCTTCTTTCGAGCCAAGCAGTACAAACTTTTGTTACTCTAATCTCGGTATTAATTTTTGCGGCAACTTTTATTATGGCATTATTCCCAACTAAACGTGAAGATAATCCTTACCGCAAAAAACCTTTATACGAGCCAGCTCCAACTACTAACCATATTGCCCGTACGGCTGATGCTGCAACTCAAGCGGCTCAAGCAGCTACTGAAGCAGCCGAAGCTGCTAAACAAGCTGCAGCTGCAGCTCAAGCGGCAACCGAAGCGGCTACTTTAGCAGCTCAAGCTGCTGCCAAAGCAGCAAAACGAGCTCTGCTCAATAAAAAAGACGAAGATAAGTTTACTAAAAAACTTAACAAATACGGTATTAATATCTCTGATGATTCTTCATCACAAGAGAATAAATAATTCCCAAGACCTACAAACAAATGTTTGTAGGTCTTTTATTATTTTTTTACCAAAATAGACATAAATAGGTTTATAATAAAAATCATATATAAATATTTTTATATATTAAAAATTAGTATTTTATCTCTGGTAAGATATTTATTTTAAAGCGAAAAAATATTTTCTGGTAAAACTCTCTACTTATATTCAAGGACTCTCATGGCTAAAGAAATTGACAAAAAGCAAACTGAGGCTCAAGAAGAAACTCAGGTTGCAAAAAATGAAGATACTGGGGCAAATAACTTAAAAGTAAAGCTTAAAAAAGTTGCAAAGAAAGCAAAGGATAAGGTTGAAGATTTAAAAGATAAAATCGAAGATACAGTTGATAACCTTAAAGACAAGGTAGAAAACTTAAAAGACAAGACCCAAGATCAAGTTGATAACCTTAAAGACAAGGTTGAAGACTTAAAAGACAAGGCCGAAGATAAAGTTGATAACCTTAAAGACAAGGTTGAAGACTTAAAAGACAAGGCTGAGGATAAAGTTGATAACCTTAA
>NZ_NRJH01000028.1 GCF_003585925.1 Psittacicella melopsittaci | reverse complement strand
AAAGTAAGAGAAAATAAAAAAGAAAAGAAGGTAAAAAACAAGAGAAGGTAAAAAGGAAGAGAAGGTAAAAAACGAGAGAAGGTAAAAAAGCAAGAAAAAAAGAAAAAGTAAAGCTGAAGGGGTAAAGAGAAACTATAGAATTTAGGTAGTTAGAGTTTTTTACGAAAAAATAAGTACCCCATAAAAATGTAAAGGGGTACTTTGTAAAGAATAAATTACTGCTTACTATCTAAAGCGTGGTTTGTTTTCTCCTTTCATATTATTTGCATAGCTAAAGATATTATACCAATCCGTTACTTTGGATACATTCCAGTTTCTAATGTTTTGGTTGAAGGATCTTGCATCATAAAACATCCTGTTCATATTAGTCACATTAGATACATCCCAGTTACTGATGTTTTGGTTGAATGATGAGGCTCTTTCAAACATACTCCACATATTAGTCACATTAGATACATCCCAGTTACCGATGTTTTGGTTGAAGTAATAAGCTCCTCTAAACATCTCTCTCATATTAGTAACATTAGATACATCCCAGTTACCGATGTTTTGGTTGAAGTAATAAGCTTCCTCAAACATAGAACCCATATTAGTAACCTTAGATACATCCCAGTTACCGATGTTTTGGTTGAATGCTTTTGCCTCATTAAACATCCCACTCATATTAGTAACCTTAGATACATCCCAGTTACCAATGTTTTGGTTAAATGCTTTTGCCTCATTAAACATCCAACTCATATTAGTAACCTTAGATACATCCCAGTTACCAATGTTTTGGTTAAATGCTTTTGCCTCATTAAACATCTCACTCATATTAGTAACCTTAGATACATCCCATTTACCGATGTTTTGGTTGAATGAAGAAGCATTGTAAAACATCCGACTCATATCAGTAACCTTAGATACATTCCAGTTGCCGATGTTTTGGTTAAATGATGATGCATTACTAAACATCTCACTCATATCAGTAACCTTAGATACATCCCAGTTACCGATGTTTTGGTTAAATGATTTTGCTCCTGAAAACAAATAACTCATATCAGTAACCTTAGATACATCCCAGTTGCCGATGTATTGGTTGAATGATGAGGCATTACTAAACATATAACTCATATTAGTCACCTTAGACACATCCCAGTTACCGATGTTTTGGTTAAATGATTTTGCCCCAGAAAACATCGAACTCATATTAGTTGCATTTGCTACATCCCAGTTACTAATATTTTGATTAAATGTACTTGCACCATAAAACATCCCTTGCATATTAGTAACTTTTGATACATCCCAAAAACTAATATCTTGGTTAAATTTATCAGCTCTAGCAAACATATAGCTCATATTAGTTACATTTAAAATATTCAGCTTACTAAGATCGCTATCGATAATAGTGCAAGCAAAGGTATACTGCATAGATTTTATCTTACTTGTATCAAAAGTACTAAAGTCTATATTTACCTGGGCAAAAGCATAGCTACTACATTCTTTTGGGGCACCATTATCATCTTTTTCAAAAGTTTCGGTGAAAAGATAATCAATATTATCTAATTTAGACATATTGATAAAGCTAAGATCTAAAGCTTGTCCTCTAGGATCATTAAACTTACTTATGTAACTATTGAGAAATCTCTTGAGACTTTCTATTGTGGTAAAAGTAAGTTCTACTTTTGTAGAATCAATTCTTTGCTCTTTGATTTCATTAGGGAGTTGAGCAAAGATAGGGTCTGTTGCTCTATATTTTGCATTATAAGTAAAATAGCCTACTCCTATAGCAGTAGCTGAAGCTACTAGACCAAGACCGAGGTAGAGTTTGAGTTTTTTCATAGAAAACTATTTAAGTTGAGTAAAGTTATGTTAGGTTGAAAAGTTAAATAAGAAGGAAGGTCTAATTTAATTTATCAAAAAATTGAAGAAATTAGCATAAAATCAACTTCCTGTCTTTTCGGACAAAATAACTATCTATTTTCGTAAAAATTATGCACTTATTATAACAAGAAGGACAAGAAATCAAACAAGGTAAAATAATAAAACTGCAAATCTCAATGTACCAAACAAAGTAAGTTTAATTGATGAATTTTTGCGAAAAAATAAGTACCCCAGAAAAAAGTAAAGGGGTACTTTGTAAAGAAGAAATTATTGCTTACTATCTAAAGCGAGGTGGTTTGTTTGCTCTTTTCATATTATTTGCATAGAAAAAGATATCATCCCAATCCGTTACTTTGGATACATTCCAATTACTGATGTTTTTGTTGAATGAAGAAGCTCCTGTAAACATAAAACTCATACTAGTAACATTAGATACATCCCAGTTACGGATGTTTTGGTTAAATGCTGTTGCCCCAAAGAACATCCCGATCATATAAGTAACCTTAGATACATTCCAGTTACCGATGTTTTGGTTGAAAGAGGTGGCATAATAAAACATTCCATTCATATCAGTAACCTTAGATACATCCCAGTTACCGATGTTTCGGTTAAATGAGGTGGCTTCCGAAAACATTGAATTCATATTAGTAACCCTAGATACATCCCAGTTACCGATGTTTTGGTTAAATGCTTTTGCCCCTGCAAACATATAACTCATATTAGTCACATTGGACACATCCCAGTTACCGATGTTTTGGTTGAAAGATGAGGCTTGGAAAAACATCCCCCTCATATTAGTAACCTTAGATACATTCCAGTTGCTTATATTTTGGTTGAATTTGTGTGGAAAATCATATGTTCCCGCAAACATAGAGCTCATATCAGTAACCTTAGATACATCCCAGTTACCTATGTTTTGGTTGAATAATTGCACCTCATTAAACATACTACTCATATTAGTAACCTTAGATACATCCCATTTACCAATGTTTTTGTTGAATGTTTTTGCCTTATAAAACATCTCTCTCATATCAGTAACCTGAGAAACATCCCAGTTGCCGATGTTTTGGTTGAATGAAGAAGCATTGTAAAACATCCGACTCATATCAGTAACCTTAGATACATCCCATTTACCGATGTTTTGGTTGAATGAAGAGGCACCTGCAAACATACTTCCCATATAAGTCACATTGGATACATCCCAGTTACCGATGTTTTGGTTGAAGTAATAAGCTTCCTTAAACATAGAACCCATATTAGTAACCTTAGATACATCCCAGTTACCGATGTTTTGGTTGAATTTGTGTGGAAAATCATATGTTGACGCAAACATATATCTCATATTAGTCACATTAGACACATCCCAATTACCGATGTTTTGGTTAAATGATGATGCACTATTAAACATAAAACTCATATCAGTAACCTTAGATACATCCCATTTACCTATGTTTTGGTTGAATGATCTTGCAGAAGAAAACATCCCACTCATATCAGTAACCTTAGATACATCCCAGTTACCGATGTTTTGGTTGAATTTGTGTGGAAATTCATTTGTTCCAGAAAACATATAACTCATATTAGTCACATTTGATACATCCCAGTTACCGATGTATTGGTTAAATGATGAGGCATAACTAAACATCCTACTCATATTAGTGACATTAGACACATCCCAGTTACCGATGTTTTGGTTGAATTTGTGTGGAAAACGAAATGCCCCAGCAAACATATTACTCATATTAGTCACATTGGATACATCCCAGTCACCGATGTTTTGGTTGAAGGATCTTGCTTCATAAAACATCCCGCTCATATTAGTAACCCTTGATACATCCCAGTTACCGATGTTTTGGTTGAATTTGTGTGGAAATTCATATGTTCCAGAAAACATATAACTCATATTAGTCACATTGGATACATCCCAGTTACCGATGTTTTGATTGAATGATGAAGCCTCATGAAACATAGAGCTCATATTGGTTACATTTGCTACATCCCAGTTACTAATATTTTGATTAAATGAACTTGCACCATAAAACATCCCTTGCATATTAGTAACTTTTGATACATCCCAAAAACTAATATCTTGGTTAAATTTATCAGCTCTAGCAAACATATAACTCATGTTAGTTACATTGGAAGTGTCTAGTTTACTTAAATCACTATTGATATTTGCACAAGCAAAGGTTTCTTGCATAGATTTTACGTTACTTGTATTAAAAGTACTAAAGTCGATGTTTACTCCTGTAAAAGAGTAGCTGGTGCATTTTTCTATAAAGCCAATATCATTCTTTTTGTAGGTTCCAGCAAAAAGACGATCAATATTATCTATGTGGGACATATTGATAAAGCTAAGATCTAAAGCTTGTCCTCTAGGATCATTAAACTTACTTATGTAACTATTGAGAAATCTCTTGAGACTTTCTATTGTAGTAAAAGTAAGTTCTACTTTTGTAGAATCAATTCTTTGTTCTTTGATTTTATTAGGGAGGTGAGCAAAGATAGGGTCAGTTGCTCTATATTTTGCATTATAAGTAAAATAGCCTGCTCCTATAGCAGTAGCTGAAGCTACTAGACCAAGACCGAGGAAGAGTTTGAGTTTTTTCATAGAAAACTATTTAAGTTGAGTAAAGTTATGTTAGGTTGAAAAGTTAAATAAGAAGGAAGGTCGCATTTAATTCATCAAAAAATTAAAGAAATTATCATAAAATCAACTTCCTGTATTTTCAGACAAAATAACTATCTATTTTCGTAAAAATTATGCACTTATTATAACAAGAAGGACAAGAAAGCGAACAAGGTAAAGTAATAAAACTGCAAATCTCAATGTACCAAACAAAGTATGTTTAATTGATGAATTTTTTGCTAAAAAAATAAGTACCCCAGAAAAAAGTAAAGGGGTACTTTGTAAAGAATAAATTATTGCTTACTATCTAAAGCGAGGTGGTTTGTTTTCTTCTTGCATATTATCTGCATTTTTAAATATATCAAACCAACTAGTTACTTTGGATACATCCCAGTTGCTGATGTTTTGGTTGAATGATGCTGCATCTCTAAACATCTCACTCATATTGGTAACCTTAGATACATCCCAGTTACCAATGTTTTGGTTGAATGCTTCTGCAACTGCAAACATCCTATGCATATTAGTAACCTTAGACACATCCCAGTTGCCGATGTTTTGGTTGAATGCTGTAGCCCTGTAAAACATATAACTCATATCAGTCACATTGGATACATTCCACTTACCGATGTTTTGGTTGAATGCTGTAACCCTGTAAAACATATAACTCATATCAGTCACATTGGATACATTCCAGTTACCGATGTTTTGGTTGAAGGAAGAAGCATTGTAAAACATCCAACTCATATCAGTAACCTTAGACACATCCCAGTTGCCAATGTTTTGGTTGAATGATGAGGCATTACTAAACATATAACTCATATCAGTAACCTTAGATACATCCCAGTTACCGATGTTTTGGTTGAATGATGAGGCCTCCCTAAACATCCAACTCATATCAGTAACCTTAGACACATCCCAGTTACCGATGTTTTGGTTGAAGGAAGAAGCATTGTAAAACATCCGACTCATATCAGTCACATTGGATACATCCCAGTTACCAATGTTTTGGTTGAATGCTTTTGCCTCATTAAACATCTCTCTCATATTAGTAACATTAGAAACATCCCAGTTACCGATGTTTTGGTTGAAGGAAGAAGCATTGTAAAACATATGACTCATATCAGTAACCTTGGATACATACCAGTTACCGATGTTTTGGTTGAATTCTTTTGCCAGATAAAACATATAACTCATATCAGTAACCTTAGATACATCCCAGTTACCGATGTTTTGGTTAAATGCTCTTGCTTCTGAAAATATACCACTCATATTAGTAACCTTAGACACATCCCAGTTACCGATGTTTTGGTTGAAGGATCTTGCATCATGAAACATACCACTCATATTAGTAACCTTAGACACATCCCAGTTACCGATGTTTTGGTTGAATGATATTGCAGCATGAAACATACCACTCATATTAGTAACCTTAGACACATCCCAGTTACCGATGTTTTGGTTGAAGGAGCTTGCATAAAAAAACATCAAATTCATATTGGTAACCTTAGATACATTCCAATTACCTATATTTTGGTTGAAGGATCTTGCAAAATTAAACATCTTACTCATATCAGTTACATTGGATACATCCCAGTTACCAATGTTTTGATTGAATGCTGTTGCCCAAAAAAACATCCAACTCATATCAGTAACCTTAGATACATCCCAGTTACCAATATTTTGGTTAAATTTATCTGCTCTAGCAAACATAGAACTCATGTTAGTTACATTAGAAGTATTTAGTTTACTTAAATCACTATCGATATTTGCACAAGCAAAGGTCTCTTGCATAGATTTTACGTTACTTGTATCAAAAGTGCTAAAGTCGATATTTACCCCTGTAAAAGAGTAGCTAGTGCAGTTTTCTATATAGCCAATATCATTCTTTTCGTAGGTTCCTGCAAAAAGACGATCAATATTATCTATGTGGGACATATTGATAAAGCTAAGATCTAAGGCTTGACCTTGAGGTTCATTAAACTTCTCTATGTAACTATTGAGAAAGTTTTTTAAGCTTTCAGTTGTGGTAAAAGTAAGTTCAACTCTTCTAGGATTGATTCTTTGCTCTTTTAGTTTTTCTGGAAGTTGAGCGTAAGTTGGATCTGTTGCTCTGTACTTAATATCATAGGTAAAGTAAGCAGCCCCAATAGCAGCAGCTGTACCTAAAGCACCTAAGCTAAGAATAAGATTTAAGTATTTCATATTGGTTTTTAAGTTGAGAATATAAAAATCTAGTAGTATCGGAGAATAAATAAGCAAAAGGAGAGAAACTCTAATCTTCCTCATGACCCAGATTATTATATCAAGAATATGTGTTTAAATATAAAAGTAAGGTGTAAAGGACTTTTAAACTTTTGTTAAGCTTGTTTTTTTTCTAACTTGGATTTAACTAATAATTGGATATTAGAAAAAACAAACCTCAAACGGCCATAAGAAATTTTAGTAGCTAACTAGTGTTACAAGTATAGTTACTTGCATAAGCAAACATTCGGGTCATGTCCGTGACTTGAGAGACATCCCAATAACTCAAATCACAATTAAAGGCACTAGCATAGTAAAACATTTCTTGCATTTGCGTTACTTTTGCGGTATTCCATTGGCTTAGATAACCATTAAAGTCATGAGATTTTTTAAACATGGCGCTCATGTTAGTTACTTGTCCTACTTGCCAAGAGGCTAAACTAAGATCTCCAAGAAAGCAACAGGTAAATGAAAAGTTATCTTATTCTAAATAAAAGTTAGTTAACAAAGGCAAAAGAAAAGTAAAAGGTAAAAAGTAAGAAAGGGTAAAAATTTAGGATAAAAAACAATAAAAGGTAAGAACAAGATAAGGTACAAAAGGCAAGAAAAGAAAGAAAAAGAAAAGCTAAAGGTGTAAAAAGAAACTGTAGAATTTAGGTAGTTAGAGTTTTTTGTAAAAAATAAGTACCCCATAAAAAAGTAAAGGGGTACTTTGTAAAGAAGAAATTATTGCTTAATATATAAAGCGAGGCGGTTTGTTTTCTCTTTTCATGTTATCAGCATACATAAAGGTAGAATCCCAATCAGTTACTTTAGATACATTCCAGGTGCTAATGTTTTGGTTGAAGGATCTTGCACCATAAAACATCCTGTTCATATTAGTCACATTAGATACATCCCAGTTACTGATGTTTTGGTTGAAGGATCTGGCATAACTAAACATCCTGCTCATATTAGTCACATTAGATACATCCCAATTACCGATGTTTTGGTTGAATGAAGAGGCTCCCATAAACATCTCACTCATATTAGTAACCTTAGACACATCCCAGTTGCCGATGTTTTGGTTGAATGATCTTGCATTATAAAACATATTCCTCATATTAGTCACCTTAGAAACATCCCAGTTGCCTATGCTTTGGTTGAATGATCTTGAATTATAAAACATATAACTCATATCAGTAACTTGAGATACATCCCAGTTGCCTATGCTTTGGTTGAATGCTTGTGCCTCATAAAACATATAACTCATATCAGTAACTTGAGATACATCCCAGTTACTGATGTTTTGGTTGAAGGAAATTGCATAATAAAACATTGAAGTCATATCAGTAACCTTAGATACATCCCAGTTACTGATGTTTTGGTTGAATTTGTGTGGAGAATAATTTGCCCCAGAAAACATATATCTCATATTAGTAACATTAGATACATTCCAGCTACCTATGTTTTGGTTGAATGAAGAAGCTCCCCGAAACATCGCATTCATATTAGTAACCTTAGATACATCCCAGTTACTGATGTTTTGGTTGAATGAAGATGCGAAATAAAACATTCTACTTATATCAGTTACATTTGATACATCCCAGTTAGCAATGTTTTGGTTGAAGGAGCTTGCATAATAAAACATCCAACTCATATCAGTAACTTTAGACACATCCCAGTTACCAATATTTTGGTTAAATTTATCTGCTTTAGCAAACATCCAACTCATGTTAGTTACATTAGAAGTGTTTAGTTTACTTAAATCACTATTATCGATATTTGCACAAGCAAAGGTCTCTTGCATAGATTTTACGTTACTTGTATCAAAAGTGCTAAAGTCGATATTAACCCCTGTAAAAGAGTAGCTAGTGCAGCGATTGATAAAGCCTGTATCACTCTTTTCGTAGGTTCCAGCAAAAAGGCGATCAATATTATCTATATGGGACATATTGATAAAGCTAAGATCTAAGGCTTTACCTTTAGGATTATTAAATTTATTTATATAGCTATTAAGAAAGCTTTTTAAGCTTTCGGTTGTGGTAAAAGTATATTCTACTCTTGCAGGATTGATTCTTTTTTTTCTTAGTTTTTCTGGAAGTTGATCGTAAGTAGGATCTGTAGCAGTGTACTCAATATCATAGGTAAAGTAAGCAGCCCCAATAGCAGCAACTGTACCTAAAGCACCTAAGCTAAGAATAAGATTTAAGTGTTTCATATTGGTTTTTAAGTTGAGAATATAAAAATCTAGTAGTATCTTTGAATAAATAAGCAAAAGGAGAGAAACTCTAATCTTCCTCATGACCCTGGTTATTATATCAAGTAAAGGGAATAATCATCCCCTTAAAACAAAAAAAGACAAGAACAAAAACTTCCTGTCTTTTAATTACGTTTAAGTCTCGACCTGCAAGCTAATAAAACTTAGATCTTTAGCTTGAGGAAACCTAGCTTGATAAACCTCAACAAAATCTTCTAACTTATCTTGGCTTGTAAAAGTAATTTGCACATGCTGAGGGTTTAAGCGCTGTTCTTGTAAGATCTCAGGTAACTGACTATAACTAATATCGCTAAAACGAGCCTGATGATATCGAGATCTTTTTTTATAAGCAGACATGAATTTTGTTGCACCAACAAAAACATCTTTGCGGTGTTTAATTTTGCGAGTATCCCAAAAACTTAAATCACAAGTAAAGTTACTTGCATAAGCAAACATTCGAGTCATATCTGTTACTTGAGAGACATCCCAATAACTCAAATCACAATTAAAGGCATTAGCATAGTAAAACATTTCTTGCATTTGTGTTACTTTTGCGGTATTCCATTGGCTTAGATTACCATTAAAGTCATGAGCTTTTTTAAACATGGCACTCATGTTAGTTACTTGTCCTACTTGCCAAGAGGCTAAACTAAGATCTCCAAGATTACTTGCCAAAGCAAACATATTTTGCATATTAGTTACTTGGGCAACATTCCAGTTTTCTAGATCTTGTGGATACTTAAAGCAAGCACCTTGGAACATAAACGACATATTGGTAACCTGAGCTACATTCCAGTTAGCCAAGCCAAGGTTAGGATGAGAAAAGACAGCCTGAGCAAAAAGATAACTCATGTTTGTTACTCGAGAAACATCAAGTTGACTAAGGTCAGTGACTAGTTCAACGCCCATAAAGGTTCCTTGCAGAGAAGTTATATTTTTTAAATCAAGACTATTAAAGTCGAGGTTTAAGGGGCGAGCTTGCATTTCTGGCTGGTTCTCAAGCAAAGCTTGCGAAGCAAAAAGATAGTCAAGGTTATCTAACTCAGAAAGATCAAGAAAACTTAAATCGAGAGCTGGACCTGGATAAGTATTAAACTTGGCAATATATGCCTCAAGAAAAGTTTTTAGTTTGCTAGTGGCAGTAAAGACAAGCTTTACTTGCCGAGCGTCAAGTGTTTCTTTTTGATACTCAAGGGGGAGCTGAGTATAGGACAGATCGGTAAAAATCTGTACAGGACAAGAATTGGTCATAAAAAAGATAAATAGTCTGTAAACAGACCTAACATTAAAATTAGAGTGAGTAAATTCTAGAGCGAGAATAAATAAAAATTAAAACTTTATCCTTGGAGGTAAAGTAGAATGATTAAAATAAGTAGAGTGATGTCAGTTTTTTGCTAAAAAAACTAGCTAATTAGTTTAGAGAAAAAGATTTTAGTTCTCGCTTTTGCTTTGCCTATTATAGCAATAATTAAGACAATTTTACCTAAATTGAATGGAAAAAATTAGCAGTAGCTGAGTTCTTTTTAGAGAGGCTTTGTTGCTGAGTTAAGCATTTATTATCTTTGCTTTTAGGCTTTTTTTGTTTTTTGCAAATCCTCTTAATCTTGTCTATCGCTTTACCTTGCTATGCACTTTAGCTTACCTATTTGCTTAATCTCACTTATTGTCTTTTCTCTTTTTTATAATTTTTGCCTCTTTATACCTGACTAAGTTTGGGTTTTTGTTTTTACTTTTGCTTTTGTTTTTACTTTTGCTTTTGTTTTTACTTTTGCTTTTGTTTTTGCTTTTGCTTTTGCTGTTGCTTTTGTCTTTGCTTTTTCTTTTGTGTTTTCCGTTTATTTTCTTTGAGTTTTAGCTTTTGTTATTGCTTTTGTTT
>NZ_NRJH01000027.1 GCF_003585925.1 Psittacicella melopsittaci | reverse complement strand
TTTTGGTTGAAAGATGACGCTCCTTCAAACATACTACTCATGTCAGTAACATTAGAAACATTCCAGTCGGCGATATTTTGGTTGAACGTAGAAGCATCTTTAAACATCCAACTCATATCAGTAACCTTAGAAACATCCCAAGAGTTAAGATCAATATCAGGGTGATTAAATGAAGCCCCAAAGAACATTCCTCTCATATTACGAACTTGAGATACATTTAGGTTTAAAGGACAGTAGATTTGTGCTCCAGCAAAAGTACCTTGCATAGATTTAATATTGCTAAAGTCAAGGCTATTTAAATCTATATTTAGTTCTCGTTTCGGATAATTACTAAAAGAGCCCCAATAGTTGTTTATTAATGCATCTTTATAGTGTTCTGAAGCAAAAAGATAATCTATGTTTTCTATTTGCTCCATATTAATAAAGCTTAGATCTAAAGGCTCGCCATTTATATCATTAAACTTATCTATGTATACATCTAGAAATTCTTTTAGTGTTTGTGTTGTTGTAAAGGTAATATTGACCGAATTTGGATTAATTCTTTTTTCTAGTAATTTTTTTGGTAATTCGATAAAAGTAATGTCAGTGAATTGATCTATGCTACTCCTTAAATGTTCATCAGTAGTAGTTACAGCACCAGTCAAGGCAAAATAATTATCAAAATCATCAGAATTAAAAGAAAAGTCATCAAATAAATCATTCATAGGTATAGTGAACAGTAGATTAAGTGATTATAAAAAGTTGAATATTAATAAGGTGAGAGTATTACTCAATTATCTTGAAGATAAAAGGTAAAGAAAAGAGTAAGTTGAGAATAGTTAAAAAGGTAAATAAAGCAGTAAAATTTTTCTTATTTACCTTAAATATTATAACAATAAAGAGGTTTTATTTGATTCTCTTGAGTAGTAAAATGGATAGAGGTTTGTGAGAGATTTGGTGAGGAGAATAAGAGGGGTATAGAGAGAGTTTAAAAGGATTTTAGAATATAGATTTTAGGAAGAAAAAAAGAGGTTTTTTCTCTTTTTCAAAAGAAATGTAGCTTGGTTAATTCTCACAAACAATTTAAGTTTGCTGGCTAAGCGAAGTTAATATAGGATATTACTAAAGGTTAACCAGAGTCACAAGACTCTGGTTATTTTTGTGTTTAGCTACAAGTTAGAGCTGATAAGTGTAAAAGGATCTGTACGTTTTCTTTATTACTTTATAGATTAATAAAAGCCCTAGAAAAATCTAAGGCTTATTATCTAGTTCTTCCTCTAACCTTTTTATGGAGGTTATCAGTTGTCTTTGAACATGTTTTCTTTATTTACAAGAATTGAAGTTCTCCATGAACTTATATTTCCATTAAAACTCGAAGCACCAAAAAACATGTAGCTCATGTCACTAACACGTGAAACGTTCCATTTACTCAGATCGCTATTAAAGTTTATTGCTAATTGGAACATAGCCTTCATATTTGTTACATTAGATACATTCCAGCGACTTAAATCACTGTTAAAATTTGTCGCTTTGTTAAACATCCACGCCATATCAGTAACTTTTCTAACATCCCAGTTACTTAGATCACTAGTAAAGTTTTCCGCTAATTGGAACATGCAATTCATATTTGTAACATTAGAAACGTCCCAGCGACTTAAATCACTGTTAAAATTTGTTGCTTGGTTAAACATCCAACCCATATCAGTAACTTTTCTAACATCCCAATTACTTAGATCACTAGTAAAGTTTGAGGCTTCTTGGAACATGCAATTCATATTTGTAACATTAGAAACGTCCCAGCTACTTAAATCACTGTTAAAATTTGTCGCTTTGTTAAACATCCAACCCATATCAGTAACTTTTCTAACATCCCATTTACTTAGATCACTAGTAAAGTTTGAGGCTTCTTGGAACATGCAATTCATATTTGTAACATTAGAAACGTCCCAGCTACTTAAATCACTGTTAAAATTTGTCGCTTTGTTGAACATAAATGACATATCTGTAACTTTACTTACGTTCCAGTTGCTTAGATTACTACCTTTTTTTATATTAAACATCAATAAATTATCTATAAAACTTAGCTTACCTGAAAAATTTTCAGCTTCTTGGAACATAGAGCACATATTTGTAACATTAGAAACATCCCAGCGACTTAAATCACTGTTAAACTTTCTAGCTTGGTTAAACATCCAAGCCATATCAGTAACTTTGCTAACATCCCAGTTACTTAGATCACTAGTAAAGTTTTCCGCTAGTTGGAACATTCCATGCATAGTTGTTACATTAGAAACATCCCATCGACTTAAATCACTGTTAAACTTTCTCGCTTGGTTAAACATCCCCCCCATATTAGTAACTTTGCTAACACCCCAGTTACTTAGATCACTAGTATAGTTTGAGGCTTCTTGGAACATGCAATTCATATTTGTAACATTAGAAACATCCCATCGACTTAAATCACTGTTAAACTTTGTCGCTTGGTTAAACATCCAACCCATATCAGTAACGCTGCTAACGTTCCAGTTACTAAGATCACTAGTAAAGTTTGAAGCTTCTTGGAACATGGTCCTCATATTTGTTACATTAGACACATTCCAACGGCTTAAATCACTGTTAAATTTTTTTGCTCCGTTAAACATATATGCCATGTCTGTAACTTGACTAACATTCCAGTTACTTAGATCGCTAGTAAAGCTTGAAGCTTCTTGGAACATGGTGCTCATATTTGTAACATTAGAAACATCCCAGTCACTTAAATCACTGTTAAACTTTGTCGCTTTGTTAAACATCCAACCCATATCAGTAACTTTGCTAACGTTCCAGTTACTAAGATCACTAGTAAAGCTTGAAGCTTCTTGGAACATTCTATCCATCTTTGTAGCATTAGAAACGTCCCAGCGACTTAAATCACTGTTAAATTTTGTTGCATTGTTAAACATATATGACATGTCAGCAACTTTGTTAACAACCCAGTTACTTAGATCACTAGTAAAGTTTGAAGCGTCTTGGAACATGGTCCTCATATTTGTTACATTAGACACATTCCAACGACTTAAATCACTGTTAAATTTTCTCGCTTTGTTAAACATATATGCCATGTCTGTAACTTTCCTAACGTTCCAGTTACTAAGATTACTAGTAAAGTTTGAAGTTTCCTGGAACATGGTTCTCATATTTGTTACATTAGACACATTCCAACGGCTTAAATCACTGCTAAATTTTGTCGCTTTGTTAAACATATATGACATATCAGTAACTTTACTTACATTCCAGTTACTGATATCACGAGTAAAGCTTGAAGCTTCTTGGAACATGCTATTCATATTTGTTACATTAGAAACATCCCAGCGACTTAAATCACTGTTAAATCTTGTCGCCTGACAAAACATATATGACATATCAGTAACTTTACTCACATTCCAGTTACTGAGATCAGGAGCAAATCTTGAAGCATTTAGGAACATTCTACTCATATTCGTCACATTTAAAACATTCCACTTGCTTATATCTTTATTAAAAAAAGTAACACCTTCAAACATTCGACTCATATTAGTAACCTTAGATACGTTCCATGTACTAAGATCTTCATTAAAATTAACCAAAGTTGCCCCAGCCCCAAAGAATAATCCTTCCATGTTGCGAACGTTAGACACATCTAGGTTTTTTAGTGAGTTTTGGATTATCGTCCCTGCAAAAGTACCTCGCATAGAGATCACTTTACTTAAGTTTAAACTATTAAAGTCGATATTAAGTCTGAGTTGAGGATACGAATTATATTCGGTTATGTTATTTAAAATTATTTCTTTATATGAATCAGGAGCAAATAAGAAGTCTATGTTTTCGATTTGTTTCATATCGATAAAACTTAGATCTAAAGGTTTACCATGTTCATCATTAAACTTATCAAGATATACATCTAAAAACTTTTTAAGCTTATCAAGAGTAGTAAAGGTTACTTTTATAAAACGTAAGGAGAAAACTTTTTCTTGTAAATCTACGGGTAACTCGTAATAAGTAATATCAGTGAAGTTATACCCCTTATATCTTTCTCGTTCACTACGAGCTAAATGGAAATTCTTAGCATGGGTGAACATTTCAAATTGATTGCAACTTGCAGAGATATTCCAACTACTTAAATCAGATGCAAATTGATGAGCATTGTAGAACATTCTACTCATATTAGTTGCATTACTTACATCCCAATTACTAATATCTTGCGCAAATGAAATAGCTAGGTGAAACATGTTGCTCATATCAGTTACCTGAGATACATCCCAGTCACTGATATCTTGATTAAAGTAAGTAGCACAGTTAAACATGCTACTCATGTTAGTAACATTAGACACATCCCAGAGAGCGATATTTTTATTAAAAGATCGAGTCAAATAGAACATCCGACTCATATTAGTAACGTTAGATACATCCCAGCGATCAAGATCTTGATTAAAAGAAGTAGCACAGTTAAACATGTTGCTCATGTCAGTAACTTTGGATACATCCCAGTTATTAATATTCTTGTTAAAAGATTTAGCTCTATAGAACATTCGACTCATGTTGGTAACATTAGATACATCCCAATTACCTAGATCTTTATTGAATGCTGTAGCTCTAGCAAAGGTTCGACTCATATCGACAATATTGGACACATTCCAATTATTGAGGCTATGGTTAAATGAAGCCGCTCCTTCAAACATGCGACTAAGAGAATCTAGATTAGAAACATCCCATTTACCAATATCTTGGTTGAATGATTTTGCTTCTTTAAACATTTCTTCCATATTCGTAACCTGAGAAACGTTCCAGTTACCGATATTTTGGTTGAAAGAAATTGCCTCTTCAAACATTTGCTTCATGTTTGTTACACGAGAAACATCCCAGTTACCAATATCTTGATTAAAGGCTGTAGCTCCCGCAAACATGCAACTCATATCTCTTACCTGAGAAACATTCCAGTTACTGATATTTTCATTAAATGAGTCTGTGTCTTCAAACATACCACTCATATCTCTTACCTGAGATACATCCCAGGTACTAAGATTGTTTTCTGGATGATTAAAAGTAGCACTCAGGAACATGAAACTCATATTTTCAACTTGAGAGACATTGAGATGTTTAATTGGAGTGTGAATTCTAGTCCCTGCAAAAGTACCTTGCATAGATTTTACATTACTAAAATCAAGGCTATTAATGTTTACATTAAGTTCTCGTTTTGGATAATTAGTAGCTCGCCAAGTTTGCTTTATAATCGCCTCTTTATACTCTGGAGAAGCAAAGAGGTAGTCAATATTTTCGATTTGGGAAATATCTATGAAGCTAAGATCTAAAGGTTCACCTTTTAGATTATTAAACTTGTCGATATATGCATCTAAAAAGAGTTTAAGCTTGTCAGGGTTAGTGAAAATAATGCGGTTATATTTTGCTTTAATTCTTTTTGCTTGTACTACAAGAGGAAGTTCACTAAAGGTTAGATTGGTAAATTTAATGCCGTGATACCTAGTTCTTTCTTTTTGGGAAGCAAGATATTTATCAGCATCGGTAAACATCTCATCTTTACGAATATCTAATTCTTCCCAATCACTTAAATCACAATCAAACTGTTTAGCGTTATAGAACATGCGTTGCATATTCCAAACTTTGGCAATATTCCAGTTACTGATATCTTGATTAAATGAGGTAGCATTGCTAAACATGCTATTCATATTCTCAACATTAGAAACATCCCAATTGCTGATGTTTTGGTTGAAAGATGCTGCTTCGTAAAACATATTTGCCATTGTAGTAACCTGAGAAACATCCCAGTTACCGATGTTTTGGTTGAATGAAGAAGCTCTCCAAAACATACTGCTCATATCAGTAACGTTAGACACATCCCAGTTACCGATGTTTTGGTTGAAGGATGAGGCATCTCTAAACATTTCATGCATATGAGTAACGTTCGATACATCCCAGTTACCGATGTTTTGGTTGAAAGATGAGGCACCACTAAACATACTGCTCATAGAAGTCACATTAGATACATCCCAGTTACCGATGTTTTGGTTGAAAGCTGAGGCATTATTAAACATACAGGTCATAGAAGTAACCTTAGACACATCCCAGTTACCGATGTTTTGGTTGAAAGATGATGCATTAGTAAACATAATACTCATACTAGTAACATTAGATACATCCCAGTTACCGATGTTTTGGTTGAAAGATGAGGCACCACTAAACATACTGCTCATAGAAGTCACATTAGATACATCCCAGTTACCGATGTTTTGGTTGAAAGATGATGCCTTACAAAACATCCCACTCATATCAGTCACATTAGAGACATCCCAATTACCGATATTTTGGTTGAAAGATGATGCCTTACAAAACATCCCACTCATATTAGTCATATTAGAGACATCCCAATTACCGATGTTTTGGTTGAAAGATGAGGCCTTACAAAACATCCAACTCATATCAGTCACATTAGAGACATCCCAATTACCGATGTTTTGGTTGAATTTGTGTGGAAAATCAAATGTCCCAGCAAACATATTACTCATATTAGCAACATTAGATACGTCCCAGTTACCTATGTTTTGGTTGAATGAATAGGCTTCTTCAAACATACTTCTCATATCAGTAACGTTAGAAACATTCCAGTCGGCGATATTTTGGTTGAATGAAGAGGCTTCTTTAAACATCCTACTCATATCGTTAGCTTTAGAAACATTCCAAGAGTTAAGATCAATATCAGGATGATTGAATGAAGCCCCAAAGAACATCTCACTCATATTACGAACTTGAGAGACATTTAGGTTTAATGGACAGTATATTTCTGCTCCAGCAAAAGTACCTTGCATAGATTTAACATTGCTAAAGTCAATGCTATTAAAATCTATATTTATTTTTCGTTTTTGATAATTCTTAAAAGATCCCCAACTTAATGCATCTTTATAGTGTTCTGAAGCAAAAAGATAATCTATATTTTCTATTTGCTCCATATTAATAAAGCTTAGATCTAAAGGCTCGCCATTTATATCATTAAACTTATCTATGTATACATCGAGAAATTCTTTGAGTTTTTCTAGAGTTGAAAAAGTAATTGTGACTTTTTGCGGATTAATTTTACTTTTTTGTAATACCTCTGGGAGGTCTGTAAATTTAATATCGTCAAGCAGAAGAATCTTTTCTCTTTCCTCTAGAGCTACAAAGTATTTAGTAGCTCCAGTGAACATGCTATCTTGTTTACAATTACTAGAGATATTCCACTCACTTAGATCACCTTCAAATTGCTGAGCGTAGTAGAACATAAAGCCCATATCAGTAACTTCAGAAACATCCCATTCTGCTATATTTTGGTTGAAAGATGAGGCACCTCTGAACATATATCTCATATTAGTTACTTTTGAGACATCCCAGTTGCTAACGTTTTGGTTGAAAGATGAAGCTCCTTCAAACATACTACTCATATTAGTAACGTTAGAAACATCCCAGTTACCGATGTTTTGGTTGAAAGATGACGCACCTTCAAACATGCGACTCATATCAGTAACATTAGAAACATTCCAGTCTGCGATATTTTGGTTGGACGTAGAAGCATCTTTAAACATCCAACTCATATCAGTAACCTTAGAAACATCCCAAGAGTTAAGATCAATATCAGGATGATTGAATGAAGCCCCAAAGAACATTCCTCTCATATTACGAACTTGAGAGACATTTAAGTTTAATGGACAGTAGATTTGTGCTCCAGCAAAAGTACCTTGCATAGATTTAATATTGCTAAAGTCAAGGCTATTAAAATCTATATTTAGTTCTCGTTTCGGATAATTACTAAAAGAACTCCAATAGTTGTTTATTAATGCATCTTTATAGTGTTCTGAAGCAAAAAGATAATCTATATTTTCTATTTGCTCCATATTAATAAAGCTTAGATCTAAAGGCTCGCCATTTATATCATTAAACTTAGCTATGTATATATCTAGAAATTCTTTGAGTCTTTGGGTTGTGGTAAAGGTAATATTGACCGAGTCTGGATTAATTCTTTCTTCTTGAAATCTTTCTGGTAATTCGTTAAAAGTAATATCAGTGAATTCAGGAACAGCAACAGGAACAGCAACAGCGAAATCAAATTCTGAAAATGAATCATTCATAGTTATAGTGAACAGTAGGTTAGGTAATTATAAAAACTTAAATTTTAATAAGGTGAGGTATTACTCAATTATCTTGAAGATAAAAGGTAAAGAAAAGAGTAAGTTGAGACTTGTTAAAAAGGTAAATAAAGCAGGAAATTTTTTTATTATTTACCCTAAATATTATAACAATAAAGAGGTTTTATTTGATTTTCTTGATTAGTAAAATGGAGAGGAGTTTGTGGTAGATTTGGTGAAGAGAATAAGAGAGGGATAGAGAGATTTTAAAAGGATTTTAGGTTATAGATTTCCACAAACTATTTAAGTTTGCTTGATAAGTTAATATAATTTTGCAGGCTAAGGGAGGTTTATATAAGTTTTGATATTACTAAGGGTTAACCAGAGTCGCAAGACTCTGGTTTTGTTTCGTTGCTAAAAAATAATTTTAGCTTGCTTAGAGCAGAAGAAATACTAGATATCCCCTACATCTTCACTTGAGCCTTATTCTTCTTCATCCCAGAGATATTCTTCATCAGTAAAATCTTGAGGTTCTTCACTGATTGGCCAATGGCTAAGATCTTGGTTAAAGGCTGTAGCTCCCGCAAACATTTGTCTCATATCTTTTACTTGAGCAATATTCCAGTTGCTAATATCTTGGTTAAAAGAGCTAGCCTCAGCAAACATATAACTCATCTCTTGGACTTGACTAACATCCCAAGAGCTTAGATCCTGATTAAAGGCACTAGCTCCATAAAACATAGAGCTCATTTGTGTTACTTTACTTACATTCCACTTGCCGATATCTTGATTAAAAGAGGTTGCAGCAAAGAACATGCCACTCATATCCTCTACTTTTTCGACATTCCATTTGCTGAGATCTTGATTAAAAGCTGTAGCTTGATTAAACATACCACTCATACTTGTAACTTGGGATACCTCCCAAGCCTGGATATTCCCATTAAAAGCATTAGCTTGGTAAAACATCCAGCTCATATCTCTTACTTGCCCTACTTTCCAAGAATTAAGATCTTGATTAAAGTTTTGCATACTGGCAAACATATAGCTCATGTTTGTTACTTGGGACACTTTCCAGTTAGCTATAGAGCCTAATTCTTCGAACTGGGCGGCTGCAAAGAGATAGCTCATATCTTGAACTTGGGCAACATCCCAGTTGCCAAGCTCTTGCTTACCGCGAGCTTTAGTGCGATAAAAGAGAGCACGCATGGATTTTACTTGGCTGACGTTAAGTTGACCAAGATCGCTATAAATTGCACACCCCGCAAAGGTTCCTTGCATCGACTCAATATTACTTAAATCCCAACTAGCAAAATCGAGATTAAGCGAAGGGCTAGCTGGCTTAGAGGAAACAAGAACATCAAGATAGCCTGATTTTATGTTTTGAGCATAAGTAGAGTTACAAAAGAGATAGTCTATATCCTTGAGATGACTCATATCAAGAAAACTAAGATCTAAAGCCTCACCTTGAGGATTATTAAATTTTTTTAGGTATTCAGCCAAAAATTGCTTGAGTTTGCTCGAGTTCGTAAAAGTAAGACGAACTTGTTGGGCATTGAGTTTTTGCAGTTGCAACTCTGGTGGGAGTTGAGAAAAAGATATATCTGTAAGGTGCAGAATAGAAGAAGAGCTTAAAGAAAAATGGTCGTTCATAATTGCCTACAGCTTATTTTTTAGTGAAAAGTAAAGCTTAGAGTAAAAGTCCTGCTTAATGAAGGAAATTAGCTATATAGTTATTATAGCAATAAAGACTTAATGCACAGGAACTTAGTAGGTTAAGAAAGGAAAAAAGTAAGCAAAACAACCAAACAACCAATCAAGCAACCAATCAAGCAACCAATCAAGCAACCAATCAAGCAACCAAGCAAAACAAACAAGCAACCAAGCAAACAAGCAATCAACCAATCAACCAACCAATCAACCAACCCCCCTAAGTAATAAAAGTAGCTCACCTAGTAAGAGAATCTCAAGCTAAGCATTTAGTTTTGCCAAAAAAAAGTACCCCTTAAAAACTTTTAAGAGGTACCAGAAAAAAGTTTACCTAAGCTCTTAGTCTGCCGATAAATTTTATTGGAATGTTATCTAAATCATTGTTATCTAAAGTAAAAATAAAGTTATCATACTCGGTAACATTTTTTACATTCCAGTTCTTAATATTTGGTTTAAAGGAAGAGGCATGCCAGAACATTTGGCTCATATCTGTAACCTGAGATACATTCCATTTCCTCAGGTCTTGATTGAATGAAGATGCCCCTCTGAACATTTGGTTCATATTAATCACATTAGAAACATCCCAGTTGCCAATATTTTGATTAAAGCTTGAGGCACATAAAAACATTCCTGACATATCTACAACATTAGAGACGTTCCATTTGCTTAGATCACTGTTAAAGCTAGTGCAATTAGCAAACATATATTGGGCAAGGATTAGACTGCTAGTATTCCAACGACTAAGATCTCCATTAAAATCTGTAGCATCAGTAAACATGCCTGCCATAAACATTACATTAGAAACATCCCAATCGCTTATGTTAAGACCAGCAAGATTTTTAGCACCTGAGAAAGTAGCATAGAGGTTATTTGCTCCTTTTAATCCCCAAGTGTTAAAGTTTTTATATCCATTTAACTGAGCAAAGTAAAACATAAAGGAAAGATCACCAACTTGATAGACGTTCCATTTGCTGAGATCTATGTAAGAGTTACGGAAAATAGCCTTTCTAAAAGTATTAGACATGCGGATAACGTTAAAGACCTTGAGTTTACTAATATCCCCATATAACTCTACGCCAAGAAAAGTACCATTCATAGATTTTACATTACTAAAATCTAAACTATTAAAGTCGACATTTAAAGGACGAGTTTTTGGTACTACAGGGTCGTTGAGAAAAACTCCTTCTTGGTTGAGAGAAAAGCTATTAATAACTTCTTGCTCAACAAAGAGAAAGTCAGCTATTTCAATTTGTGCCATATCGATAAAGCTCAAATCTAAAGGAGCCCCCTGAAGGCTATGGCAATTGTTGATATAACTATCAAGAAAAACTTTTAAAAATGCCAGATTGGTAAACCTACAGATAATTTCTCCAGGCTGGATCTTACGTCCTTGGTATTTAGCAGGTAAGAGATTGTAGAGAGGGTTCTCATAGACCTCTTTAACAAACCTTGGCATAAAAGTTGTAGGCATATTGGTTGCGTAAGAAAAGATATTTGTATAGTTAGTTACCCGACAAGTATTCCAATGCGAAAGGTTTTGTTTAAAGTTGGTTGCTATGGCAAACATATTTTCCATACTGATAACTTTGCTTACATTCCAGTTGCCTATATTACCGTTAAACAGTATTGCTCCCCAGAACATACCTGCCATAGAATTTACATGCGAAACATCCCAATTATTTAAATCCTCATTAAAGTAAATAGATCCAGCAAACATAAAGTTCATCTGGCAGACATTAGAGACATTCCAATGATTGAGATTAAGTTGGTGCATGCATTTTACTCGGGTAAACATAAAGTTCATATAACAAACTTTACTTACATCCCATCTACCTAAGTTAGTTTGAGGATTAAGAATTTCTGCCTCATAAAAAAGAGCACTCATGGATCTAATATTACTCACATCAAGGGAGCTTAAATCCGAGTAAATAATAGTTCCTGCAAAAGCTCCATCCATATAGTAGACATTACTTAAATCTAAAGTAGCAAAGTCGATATTTAATGGGACTTTAGTTAGCTTAGCTTCTTTAACAATGGTTTGCAGGCCACTTTCAAGATGTTGGCGGTAGCCTAAATTCGCAAAGAGGTAATTGATATTCACTATATGACGCATATCAAGAAAACCTAAATCTAAAGGCTTGCCCGTATTGTCATTAAACTTAGCAATATACACATCCAAAAACTCTTTGAGTTTTTCGGTAGTGGTAAAAGTAATAGTTATTTGTCGTGGATTAATTCTTTGCTTTTGTAGTTCAGGAGGGAGTTGGGCAAAGCTAATATCAGTAAACTTAGATCCTTGATACTTGGTACGTTCTTTATGAGCTCTTTTAAAATTATCAGCTCCTGTGAACATATCTTTATTATTGGTAATACGAACTGCATTCCATGCTGTTAAGTCACCAGTAAAAGAGGTTGCATTATAGAACATCCCGCTCATATCAGTTACTTGGCGAACGTCCCATGTGCTTATATCCCCATTAAAACTTTTAGCAGCACAGAACATGGCACTCATGTTAGTTACTCTACTTACGTCCCATTTATCTAGGTCACAGTTAAACAGAGTTGCACTTCTGAACATGTGTTGCATGTTAGTTACTTGTGAGACATTCCACTGGCTGAGATTTCCATTAAAATCTGTAGCTCCAAGGAACATGGCACTCATATTAGTAACCTTACCAACTTGCCAATTGTCAATTTTTAAGCCTGCAAGGTTAGAAGCCTGGTAGAACATTCCTTGCATGTTCGTAACCTGAGCAACATTCCACTGCTGAAGGTTTTGTTGGGCATTAAGGCGAGCACCGCGGAACATAAAAGACATGTTTTTTACTCGAGATACATTCCACTTGCTCAGGTCGATTTTAGGGTTTTTGAATACCGCCTTACTAAAAAGGTAGCTCATGTTTTCTACATTATCAACCTTGAGGTTGCTAATGTCATTAATGATCTCTACCCCCATAAAAGTACCTTGCATGGATTTTACGTTACTGAGGTCAAGAGTATTAAAATCTATGTTTAAAGGCTGAGCTTGGCGGGCATTATAGTCGTAGAAAACTATTCCTTGCGGGTTTTCTTTTTTAACGATCAGTTCTTTTTTAGCAAAAAGCAAATCTATGCTAGTAATTTGCGACATGTCAATAAAGCTCAAGTCTAAAGCTTGTCCTTGAGGAGTATTGAACTTAGCAATATAGACATCAAGAAATCTTTTTAATTTGCTAAGACTGGTAAAAGTTATGCGTACTTGACGTGGGTGTAGTCTTTGGGGTTGTAATTCTGGTGGCAGTTGTTGATAGCTGATATCGGTAAAGTTATGAGCAACCGTATTTGCCATTTTTTGCACCTTATTGACTACATCGGTGGCAATATCTTGCAGACGAGAAAATAAATCTTTCATAGTGGTGCTACAGGGAATAAATTTAAGTTGAGAAGTTTACCTCTTATTGCTAATAGAGGTAAGAGATATTTAAGTTAAGAGAGAAAAGTAACTAACTATTAGTAATATTCATCTATAAAAATTGTTATTTTACTTAATCCTAGCTCTTGGCTTGAGTTAGCTAAAAATTTTATCTATATCTTTAATTATAACAATAGAGAAGGGGATTTATTTGATTTACTAAATGTCGTAAAAGTTGAAGGTTTTTGTAAGTTGGAGATACGGGATGGGAAGGGGATTTAGCGTTGAGTTTGAGAAGAGGGAGAAGCTCGAGATTTTTAGATAATTGGTAACATGGTTAATGGTGGTATTTTCTATCAGTACCATTTCTATGGTGTCATTTTTTATGGGCTCAT
>NZ_NRJH01000026.1 GCF_003585925.1 Psittacicella melopsittaci | reverse complement strand
AATTTACCCCTAGATAATTTTTTAATTGGAGATATTTTTAAGTAATTATAATAACTAAATCTTTGATAATTAAGATTAAAGACTAACAATTCACAATTAAATAAAAAATGCAACTAAAAGTATAAAAAAGTGGTCATTTGACAACTTTTTAACATTTTCACAAAAAACTTTTTCACAAAAGTTAGATAATTAATTTATATTTATAGATATAGATAAGTGTTAGTTTAAATAATTAACCAAACAAAATAAAAAAAATAAGTAAACACACTTAAATCTATAAGTCTCGAGTTAACCAAACACAGAGGTTTGAAATGTCTGAAGTTTTTATAATTGCAACGCACGGAGTTGCAGCTAAAGAGCTTTTAGCAACTACGGAAATGCTCTTAGGAAAACAAACTGGAGTTCACGCTGTAGATTTTGTCCCTGGCGAAAATGCAGATACTCTAGCAGAAAAATATCGTGCGATTATGGCACAATATCCTGCTGAGCAAAAGTTCCTGTTTTTAGTTGATCTATGGGGGGGGTCACCGTTTAATGCCGCTAACTTGGCAGCGGGACAAAACCCAAATGCGATTATCGTTACAGGAGTAAATATCCCTGCTTTACTAAACGCTTTCTCTGCTCGTGATGACGAAGAGCTACCGCTCGAAGAGATTGCTGAAGAGGCAGTTAAAGGAGCAAGAAGTGGTATTCGTGCTACAGCTCAAGGACAAGAATTATACAAAGATACTCCAGCACCAGTGTCGCTAAGTAAAGCTCCAGAGGCTACTCAGAGCACAAATGCCAATGCAGCTCCAGAGTACACTGGTCCATCAAAAATCGGATCTCAAGTTATTGAGCCTTTAGAAATATCTAATCACTTTACAATAGGTTTAACCCGTATTGATGACCGTCTTATTCATGGTCAAGTAGCTACAGTTTGGACTAAAGTATCAGATGTATCTCGCATTATTGTAATTAACAACGACGTTGCTAAAGACAAGGTTCGTTCTTCAATGTTAAAACAATCTACTCCTCCAGGAATTTCTGCGCACGTATTAGACCTAGCTAAGGCAACACGTGTAATAAATAACCCTGAGTATGCGGGTGAACGTTTTATGCTGTTATTTACAAATCCTGCAGACATTTTAACTTTAGTAAGAGATGCTAAATGGCCTATTCACGAAGTAAACGTAGGTGGTATCTCATATAAAGAAGGTAAAGTTAATTTAACCAAGGCAGTGAACGTAGCTCCTGAAGATGTTAAAGCATTTAAAGAGCTAAATGATCTAGGCGTTAAATTAGAAGTACGTCAAGTTGTAAATGAAAAATCTCAGGATTTAATGAAAATTTTTGCAGATAAAGGTCTGTAACGCGAGGAAGATAGAATATGGATATTAGTGTTGTACAAATAGTCCTATTATTTATTGTTTCAACAATTATCGGAATTGGATCTATTTTTGATGAATTCCAAACTCACCGTCCTCTAATTGCTTGTACTTTAGTAGGTGCAGTATTAGGTGATATCCACACAGGTATTGTTGTAGGTGGGGTATTAGAATTATTAGCTTTAGGTTGGGCAAATATCGGGGCAGCTGTTGCACCTGACTCAGCTTTAGCTTCTGTAATTTCAACTATCTTAGTTATAGTTGCAAAACAAGAACGTGATGTTGCGATCTCTTTAGCAATTCCAATTGCAGCAGCAGGTCAAGTTCTTTCAATTTTCATTCGTGCAATCTGTGTGTCTTTCCAACACGGGGCAGACAAGGCAGCCGAAACTGGGGAATGGAAATACATTAGTTTATACCACTACTTAGGTATTTTCTTATACTCATTACGTATTTCAATTATTGCTGTATTAGTTGCTTTAACTGCAGGTACAAGTGTAGTACAAGACTTAATTAACGGTATTCCTGATGTAATTACTCAAGGTTTAAGTATTGCCGGTGGCTTTATCGTGGTAGTAGGGTATGCAATGATCATTAACATGATGCGTGCTGGTCACTTAATGCCATTCTTCTTCCTAGGCTTTACTACAGCAGCGTTCACTAACTTCAACTTAATTGGTATGGGTGTTGTAGGTCTATGTTTAGCAATTGTATACATCCAAATTCATCCAAAATACCAAAAAGGTAGTGTAGCTAACGCAAATACGCAGGCATCTTCACAAGCTAATTTAGCAGATAATCGTTTAGATGACTAGGAGAAGAACATGACACAACAAAATTCTGAAAGAAAAATCACTGATGCTGATTTAAGAAATATGTTTATTCGTTCAAATGCTTTCCAAGGTTCATGGAACTTTGAACGTATGCAGGCTTTAGGTTGGGCATATACTTTCCTACCTATCTTAAAACGCCTTTATCCAGAAAACAATGAAGCACGTAAGAAAGCAATTAAATCTCACCTAGAGTTCTTTAATACGCAACCATTCGTGGCAGCTCCAATTCTAGGTATTGCAGCTTCATTAGAAGAACAAAAAGCTAATGGTGCTGACATCGAAGATGGTGCTATTAACTCAGTTAAAGTAGGGATGATGGGACCTTTAGCTGGGGTGGGTGACCCAATTTTCTGGGGTGCTGCTCGTCCAATTTTAGCAGCTTTAGGTGCTTCATTAGCGATTCAAGGCTCGATCCTTGGTCCAATAGTATTCTTCTTAGGCTTTAATATTATCCGTCTTTTAGTAAGATACTATGGTATTTTCATCGGTTATAAACAAGGTGTAAGTTTAGTACAAGATGCTTCTTCAGGGGTATTACAAAAACTAACTGAAGGTGCTTCGATCCTAGGTCTATTCATTATCGGGGTGTTAGTAAATAAATGGGCGTCAGTAAACGTAGTCTTACCACTACCTTCTACTTCACCAGATGCTCCACCACAAACTTTACAAACAATTTTCGATAGCTTAATTCCAGGCTTACTACCTTTAGGTTTAACTTTCTTATGTATGTGGTTATTACGTAAAGGGGTTTCACCTATTACACAAATTTTTGGTGGTTTTGCCCTTGGTATTGTAGGTTACTGGTTAGGTATCCTAGGTTAATTTACCTCCCTTTAAAAGAGTACAGAGTTATTTCTGTACTCTTTTCTTTTTCTTTCACTTGCAAGATAAAAGATCAGTTTCTCCTGACAAAAGATAATTTTTGCTCAAAAATCTAAATAAAAATGTGACTTTTGACAGATTTTTTGAAAATTTTCCCCAATTTATAAACTTTTTGTTTTATACTATGGGCAAATTTAAGAAATAAACACCAAGTGCTTCTGACAATTTAATTGTAAGAATTGCTTTTGTGAGTTGGTAATTATGATTTTATCTTTCGAAAGTGTTATTTCTTAGATCTTTTGGAATATAAAAGCTATATTTTTGCCTGAACTAACTTTAAGTTTTTTTAAGGAAAAAGTATTATCTAGTTGCTAACTAACTCCGTTATTCTTAAATATTTTCTCTTTTTAAATTGTATATTTGAGACCATTTTTTCAAGGGTGTACATGGCAACTAAATTTTTTATTAAGTCGATCTTAACAACAACTGCATTAGGTTTAGCATTAACTGGTTTAACTTCTTGTAAACCACAAGCAACTGAAACAGCTGCTGCTCCAGCAGAAACTAAAGCAACACGTTACGTTGTTCTACACGTAAATGATACGCACGGACGTTTCTGGGAAGATTCACGTGGTCAAGCTGGTTTTGCTTACATTGCAACAATCGTTGATAACGTACGTAAAGAAGCTGAAGCTAAAGGTGAACCAGTAATCGTTTTACACGCAGGTGACTTCAATACAGGTGTTCCTGAGTCAGACTTACAATTTGCAGAACCTGATATCAAAGGGATGAACTTAATCGGCTTTGATGCTGTGGCTGTAGGTAACCATGAATTTGACGTAACTGAAGATAAAATGAAGTTACAAAAAGATTGGTTAATTGCTCCATTATTATCTGCAAATATTGAATATGTTGGTGCTGATGGTAAACCAGTACCTTTCTATCAACCATATACGTTCTTTACAAAAGATGGCTTAAAATTCTTAGTAATTGGTACTACTACACCTTCAACAAAAGTGCAGTCTAACCCAATTCATACTAAGAACTTTAACTTTACTGATCCAGCTGAAGCTTTCTTAGCTGCGCAAAAAGATTCTGAAGCTAAGAATGGTAAAGCAGATGTAGTTATTTCTTTAAGTCACTTAGGTTACTATCCAAATGGTAAACACGGGGCTCAGCCTTATGGTGACTATGTGTTAGCACAAAAATTACCTCAAGATTCAGTAGCACTACTTGTTTCTGGTCACACGCACGTAATCGCTTGTGTGGATGATCAAGGTGAGTTAGTAAACTATAAACCAGGTGATGCTTGTAAAGTACCTTACTCAAACGGTATGCCAATTGTACAAGCTGGTTACTGGGGTCACTATGTAGGTAAAGCTGAATTTGAATACAAAGACGGTAAATCTACATTAGTAAGCTATGAGTTAATCCCTGTTAACTTAAAAAATCGCTTAAGAGATGCTGAAGGTAAATCTTACTACGTTGATGCTGCAACTCCAGTAGCTGCAAATCAAGAAGTTTATGATGCATTAAAAGTTTACCAAGATAAAGGTAGCGAAGCATTACAAGTTAAAGTAGGTACTTTAACTGAAGAATTACCAACTTCTCGTGGTCAATTAACTAAATTAGGTTACTTAGCTGCTGAAGCTCAACGTACAATTGCTCAAGCAGACTTTGCGGTAATGAACTCAGGCGGTTTACGTGCTGCTTTACCACAAGGTGATATTACTTATCGTGATATCTTAATTGTACAACCATTTGCTAATACTTTAACTACAGTTGACTTAACTAAAGCTGAAGTTGAAGACTACTTAACTAAGATCGCTGGTATTCAAGGTGGCGGTTTCCCACAATACGCAGGTGTTACATTTGATTATGACGCTCAAACTGGTGCAGTTTCGAATGTTAAAATCAATGGTAGTGCTTTAGAAGAAGGTAAAACTTATAAACTAGTAGTTTTAAGCTTCTTAGCAAACGGTGGTGACAACTACCCTGTAATCGCAAATAACCCTACTTATGTAGATACAGGTTATAACGATGCTAAAGCATTTGTTGATTACTTTGCGAATAACCCAGTAATTGATGTTTCTAAATTACAAGTACAAGGTCCTACAGTAGTAGGTAAATAATTTTCTAAAAAAAAGACGGCTTTCAAAGTCGTCTTTTTTTTGGGCAAAAAAAAGAGTAGCAAGATCTTGCTACTACTTTACACATTGTTTAAAGAAAATTATTAGTGAGTTAAAGAGAAATCTGTAATTTTTACGCAAAAAAAAGACCTAGCTTAATTATCGTTAAACTTTACAATAAAAAATGGTGCCCGGGGCGAGACTTGAACTCGCACGAAGTTGCCCTCGAGGGATTTTAAATCCCTTGCGTCTACCGATTCCGCCACCCGGGCGTAAAGTTTAAAAATATTTAATAACTAGGATTGCTTTAGTCTTGCAAGTAAAAATGGTGCCCGGGGCGAGACTTGAACTCGCACGAAGTTGCCCTCGAGGGATTTTAAATCCCTTGCGTCTACCGATTCCGCCACCCGGGCGCAAGACTAAGTTAAGTAATTTATTTAACTCAACGCAGACTATTATATGTGAATAAGCCTCTATTGTAAAGAGGAAAAATTAACTTTTTTCTTAATTGCTTGTTTTTTCCATGAAAAAAAATTAAGCCACTAAAGCATAGTGGCTTATTTTTTTAGTTAAATTGATTTAATAAATCTAAATCTACAGCTGGAAGGCTTGCTTGTGGTAAAGGTTTGCCCGTAGCTTTAGAAAGATTATAGTTGTAATTTTGTACCCAAACAGATTTAAACATTGCATAAGAGTCAGGTGAACCAAATACCATGTTCTCTTGATTGATTAATTTGCCACGGGCAACAATTGCATAGTAAATATTTAACGGTAAGGTTATATAAAGGGTTGAACCGTCAATAGCTGCCGAATAGGCTGCTGAAACCGCTAAATTTTGTCCTACGGTTTGCGCTAAGAATCTACGCGTTACTGTTGGACCATAACCTGGAATCATCCAGAAAGATCCAGGAGCAACATTATAGTAAGCTAAGGCAAAATCAAAGTTATTGCCATTAGACTGTACCCCCATAGCTCCAGCCCAGTCAATAAAGCCCAGACCAAATACGCCGTTAATTACAATACGCGTAATATCTTTACCTGCTTCTTTTACTTGCCCTGTAGCTAAGTTAGAGATAAACGTAGCTGGTTCATCTAGGTAGTCAGAGAAGTTAACTAAAGCATTTTGCAGATCTGGAGATACGTATTTTTGGTTAGCAACAGCTAACGGACGTAAGAAGTAACGATCGAGGAAATTAACGTTTACATTAAATGACCAACGGTTAAAAGCTTGGAAGCGATCTAGGTCATTATTTACATAAGCACGATAGGCTTTACCAAAGTCAATACCTTGGGAATTTAACACAACTCCGTCTGCTTCAACAGTTTGTTGTGGCTCAGGAGTAAGAGGAACTTTTGCTTGTTCTTTATAGGCATTAACACCTGCACAAGATGCTAATAGAGTCGCCATAGTCAAGCATGCTAAACTTTTTAACTTAATCATAATCTCTCTAGTGTTTAAGGTTGTTCGCTGTATATTATACCGTAATTTTTGTGCATAACCTATAAAATGGCATAAGATTTTTCGGTAAGGAATTTTACTAACTCAGGGGTAAAAGCTCCAAGAGCTTGACTTACCAGAAGTACTGTAGCATAGATATCAAGATTGGCAAGATATTTATCTTGTTGCAAGAGTTGGACAAAGTCTAAAAGAAGTTGTTGCTCTTGCTCATGCTTTACTTTAGTTGCTAGCTCGGTATAAACTTGTTGTAAGCCTTGAATAAAAGTAAAATTACTTATAAGGTAAACCTTGCCATGAATTTGCCAAAGAGTTTGTTGCTCTTGGCAAGTTAGAATACTAAGCTCATCACTTTGACGCGTAAAAAACCAATGCGGACGAGATAAATTTTGCTCACTAAGTTGCTCTGGAGCTAAGGCTAGAGCTTGTAATACTTGCTCTTGGTTTACTAGACTGGCAAAGGTGTTTACTTCTAGTAAAAAGAGTAAGTCTAGATTCCAAGCAGAGGTGTTAGGTTTATTTTTTTGCAGTACCTGAGTTAGAAGTTCACTTGGAGCAAGATTTTGCTCTTGAGTATTTTCTTGAACAGCCTCTAGACTTGGCTCAAAAGCCTCATCACTTTGTCTATTTGGAGCTTTAGCTTCTTTTTTGCCTAAGAGATTATCGAGCATTTTTACAGTGTTTTTCTCGGCAATAAAGCTTTGTTTCTGTTGCTGTTTTAGAGCTGGAGAAGCTGGAGTAAAGCTCGAGCTAGGTTCAAGTTGAGACTGACGTTCTAGCTCTTTAAAAAACTCATGATGGCTGGTTGTAAGCTCAGCTGGCTCTAAAGGTTCTTCTTCATTTAGTCGATTGAGATTTTCTAGAGCTTGGTTTATTTTTTCTTGTAACTCAGGTTCTTGTAAAGGATCAAAATCTAAACTATCCTTTGCCAATGCCAGTTCAGCTTGATTTGCTGATTGTTCTTGACTATGCTTTTCTTGAGCTTGTTGGCTAGCCTCCTCAAAAGGGTTAAATCCTGCATGATTTTGTGAGGCAGAGCTTTGGAGCTCCGTTTCCTTGCTAGGCGAAGTTTCAGGGGTTAAGGCAAATAAATCATCAACGAGCTTATTAATTTGCTCTTGTCCTGCATCTTGGCTTTGAGAAAAACTCTCCTCTTTGAAGTTGGAGGTTTTTTCTTTGCTTCCAGGCCAAGGAGAGGAGAATTTAGCAAAACTATTTTTATTATCAATCGCACTAATGCGCGTAGCTACTTTAGTTTCTCCTTGGGGACGAAGATGGCTTGGCTTTAAGAGCGAATTAGCCTTAGCACGTAGTTGCTCGAGCTCTTCTACTTGCGAGCGATCGATAAGGTTTTGCTCTTCTTGACGATTAGCTAAAACTAGATCGACAATTTTTGGATCAAAATTACGAATTCTTGCTAGTTGCACATAAAGGTTTTGGAAAATAAAACTATGTACTTTATGGGCATCGACAAAGCGAACTTCGGCTTTGGCAGGGTGAACATTAACATCTAAAGCTTGCGAATCTATTTCTAAAAAGAGAATATAGCTCAGGTTTACATTGTTAAAGAGTTCTTCAAACGCTTGTTTTACCGCACTAATAACAACCTTATCTTTAATCATGCGTTGATTAATATAGCTATATTGAATTTTATTATTGCGGGTAGTTAAGGCAGCATTAGGCTCAACAATTAATCGTAATTTAAGATTAAAAAGAGGAATTTGTGCTTTAATTTCAAGAGCACTGGCACTAAAAGTTTGGGGCATAATTTGTTGAATACGCCCTTTAAAATCATCTGGAGCTAAGGCTCTAAGACGCAGTCTTTGTTTACCATTGTGGCTTAAGGTCCAGTCAATTGCAGGATTAACTATAGCCATACGTTGAATTAAGTCTTCAATATGGTTATATTCCACACTGCCACTTTTAAGAAACTTTTGTCGGGCTGGCGTATTAAAAAAGAGTTCTCTCACTTCAATACTTGTGCCTTGTGGGTGAGCTACTGGCGTTGAGCTCGTACGATATTCTTTGCCTTGGTTATAAATTTGCCAAGCCACATCAGCTTGGTGGTGGCGTGAAGTTAAGGTTAATTTAGCCACCGAACTTATAGAAGCTAAAGCTTCTCCCCTAAACCCATAACTAACTAAAGAGCTTAAATCGTCAATATTTCTTAGTTTAGAGGTTGCGTGAGGAGCAAGGGCAAGATCAAGTTGGTCTTTTTCAATCCCTTGGCCATTGTCGCGAATACGGATTAATTCCTTGCCTCCATCTTCGATATCGACACTTATGCTCGTAGCTTGAGCGTCGATTGAATTTTCTACTAGTTCTTTGACAATTGAGGCAGGACGTTCCACTACCTCACCAGCAGCAATTTGATTTGCTACTAGAGGGGGAAGAATTTGGATATTTGTCATACTTAATCTTATCTAAAACTCTTAATAACTATATTTTAGCATTTATAATTATTTGTTTAAATTCTTTTGCCAAGATGTAAGAAAAAAAATGTAATAAACTTATAACAAAAATATTGTAATATGATAGAATAAGAGAGGAAAAAAATTACGATAAGTATATTAGTTTACTGCCTTCGGACAGTACTTTATATCCGATTTCCACTTTTACATTTAGATAAATTAATCAAAGGAAATGATTATGAGTGAACAACAAACTACTGTTGAGTTAAATATTCACCGTGTTTATACAAAAGATTTATCTTTTGATTTCAATGAGAAAAATCTTCCTGTTAATGCATCTGCTGAAGAAAACGCTAAAGCAACAGAAGTTGGTTTTGCCGTTGATGTGCAAGTACAAGACTTACAACAAGATGACCTAGTGGACATCAACGTATTCTTAAACTTAGTAATTGGTCCACGCGAAAACCCAGTAGTAAAATTTGAAATTGTTCAAGGTGCTATCTACGTTTGTCGTGGTTTACCAGACGATGTAAAACCTCAAGCTTTATATTTTGATGCAGCTTCAACTGTATGGTCTTACATTACAAGTAAATTAGACAAGTTATTACTACGTTCAGGTATGCCTCCTTTATACCTAGGTACACAAAACTTCCGTGCTATTTTCCAAGAAACTTTAGCTCAACGTCAAGCTCAAGCTCAAGCTCAACAACAAGCATAAGTTTTGTTTAGGTAACCAAGTAAAATATTTGAATTTAGGAGTTTAAAATGTCTGAACAAGAACAAAAGTTTAACCGCATTTTATCGATTCGTTTAGTTGATGCATCTTTTGAATCACCAAACAAAATGGCTTTACAAGGTCGTGACGGTGTGCCTCATGTAACAGTTAAAGTAGACCCAGTAAGTACTGCAAAAGTAAATGATCAAGGTGTTTACACTGTTAGCTTAGGCGTTAACGTAACTTGTGATTTAGAAGATAAAACTAACGTATTTATCGTAGAAGCTAAAGAAGTTGCTACAGTTTCAATCGCTGATGAAAATGATGTGAATTCACAAATTTTCTTAAACGGTACTGTACCAGACGTTCTTTACAACAGCTTACGTGAACTATGCAACGATTTAATCGTTTCAGGTGGTTTCCCTGAGTTCCATTTACAATTTGTAAGCTACGAACAACAATATCTTTTAGATAATGCTGAACGTTTAAAACTACAAGTAAATAACTAATCAAACTAAAAAAGGTGTAGCAGTTTCTGCTACACCTTTTTCCAAGGTACAAAATGTTTAATGTAGTTCTCTTTGAACCTGAGCAACCAGGTAATGTAGGAAATATCATTCGTCTTTGTGCTAACTCGGGAGTGCAATTACATATAATTAAACCTATTCCCTTTGCCATGGATGATAAAAAATTACGTCGTGCAGGTTTAGATTACCATGAATATGTAAATATTCAATGGTATGACTCTTATGATGATTTTAAAAATAAAAATCCTCAAGCTCGCGTATTTAGCCTCACTACCAAAGGATCTGATCCTTATCATAAGACGCAATTTGAGGCTAATGACTTTTTTCTCTTTGGACCTGAAAGTCGAGGCTTGCCAGATGCTGTACGCAATGACACCTATGGACGCATCCGCATACCTATGACTCCTTATGCTCGGTCAATAAATTTAGCTAATACCGTATCTATTTGTTTATATGAAGCTTTACGGCAACATGACTTTCCTGGACTTACCCAAGAAAGCCCTGATTTTAGCCCTGTAAAGACCCCATTAAGCAAGAGATTATCTCTAGCCTTACGTATGGTATTTAAAGGCAATTAAAACTAAATAAAGCGCATTTAGAATGAACTAAATGCGCTTTATTTATATTAGAGATTGTGAATTGCAAGTAAGAGTTCACCTGCAGCTCTTTTTGGTGATTTATTATTAAAAAGAATATCGTATACTTTTTGAATAATAGGGAGCTCAACATTTACTTTGCGAGCAAGAGTAATAGTTTCTCTAGTATTGTAATAACCTTCAACTACTTGCCCGATTTTTTCAATAGCTTGTTCAGGGGTTAAACCTTGACCTAGGTATAAACCAAAACGACGATTACGTGATTGGTCATCGGTACAAGTAAGGATTAAATCACCAAAGCCTGATAATCCTTGGAAAGTTGAAGCATCTGCTCCGTATAACTTTCCTAAAGTAGAAATTTCTTCAAGACCATGGGTAATTACAGCAGCCCTAGTATTTGCCCCGTAACCTAAACCATCAGAAAGACCTACAGCTATAGCTATTACATTTTTAATAGCACCCGCAATTTGTAAGCCAATCATATCCTCAACATAATAAAGTTTTAAAGGTTGACGGATATTGTGCATTGGTGGAAATATTTCTTTGCGTAGGAACTTAATGTCTTTTGAAGCTACAGCAAGAGCAGTCGGGATACCACGAGCTACTTCTTTAGCAAATGAAGGACCAGAAATAAAACCAAAATGGTTTTCAGGAAAAATCTCAGGAATAATATCTGAGAAAAAGCGACCTGTTTTTTGTTCTAGGCCTTTAGAAGCTATAAGTAAAAAATGGTGAGGTTTAATTTTCCCTTTTAAGCTCTTAAGGAAATCTGATAAAACAACCGAAGGAACGGCAATGAGAAGTAGATTACATGTCTCTAAAACATGGTCTAAATCTTTGCTCACTTCAAGTTTTTCGGGAAAAGTTATATCGGGAAGATATTCTGAATTTTGACGCGTTTGTGCCATTTTTTCCATGGCATCTGGTCTATGTCCCCAAAGGATTACAGGCATTACCTTAGCAAAGGCGATAGCTAAAGCAGTACCATAAGAACCAGCCCCGAGGATACCTATGGTTTGGGGTTGCGGTAGTTTTGTATGATTAACCATAATTAAAGCTAGTAGTTAGCTTATTGTGCTTAACTACTTATGTATTGAGTAAGTCTTGGTCAAAAATAAAAGCAAAAAAATATATTACCATTTTACCAAATAAATGGACTTTGGAAATAAAAAAAAGAGGACTAAGTTAGTAACCTAGTCCCATGATAATACTGGAGCGTGAAACGAGGCTCGAACTCGCGACCCCAACCTTGGCAAGGTTGTGCTCTACCAACTGAGCTATTCACGCTTAAAAGGAAAATTGGAGCGTGAAACGAGGCTCGAACTCGCGACCCCAACCTTGGCAAGGTTGTGCTCTACCAACTGAGCTATTCACGCTTAAAAAGAAAAATTGGAGCGTGAAACGAGGCTCGAACTCGCGACCCCAACCTTGGCAAGGTTGTGCTCTACCAACTGAGCTATTCACGCTTGGAAATCTGGGAGAATAAAATGGTGCCCGGGGCGAGACTTGAACTCGCACGAAGTTGCCCTCGAGGGATTTTAAATCCCTTGCGTCTACCGATTCCGCCACCCGGGCTCTATATGCAATGATATAAAGACTTTTTATTCTTGTTTATCAGGGAGTAAGGTGTTTTATTTATTTCCCTTTTCTCTTGCTGACCTGACCATTATAAGGAATTTAAAAGCCATGTGCAAGGGTTTTTAAAATATTTTTTATTAAAGCTTTGTTTTTTAAAGCATAAAAATTTACAAAAAATTAATTAAAGGAGCTAAAAAAAAGCAAAAAAATAAAAAATAATCACGAAAAAATTGCATTATTTTTTTAATTAGCTAGTTAATTTTATTTTTATTTGTTAGATTTTTTATTTTCACCGAGTTATTTTGTATTTTTAGCTGAGTTTTTTTAAATTTGCCTGTTTATTTTTTATGTCTTGATTTTAGTTGATCACTAATTTAAATAAT
>NZ_NRJH01000025.1 GCF_003585925.1 Psittacicella melopsittaci | reverse complement strand
GTTGTTGCTAGGTTAGTGTTGTTTACTACTAGAGCTTTACTACGTACCAGAGCGTTATTGCTTGCTGAAGCATTAACACCTGTTAGGCTAACTATATCATTTGCGGTAATGGTGAGGTTATCACCTGTAGCATTAACTGTAGCTTGGTTAACTCTTACGTTATTACCTGCTAGAGTTACATCTGTACCACAAACTAATGAACCATTAGTGATATTTAACTCTGTGGTTGCTGTAGCATTAACCGCACCCTTCGCTGATACAGCTGAAGTATTGTCGAGGTTAATATTTTGTGCTTTAAGGTTTAGAGATTCATTGCTTCTAATGCTTGAATTAGTTGCATTGATGTCTTTACCTACATTAATAGCTACGGTGTGAGCAGAGATATTGCTACTAGTTGCAATTAAGCTTGCAGCAGTAGCATTCACAACTACTTTACCGTTATCTGCAGTTGCTGTGAGGTTAGTACCTACAGCATTAATGTTACCTGCAGTTGCAGTTACATTAACTTCGTTTGCTGCTTTAACTACTGAGCTATTTAAGTCAACAGTTTGACCTGCAGAGATTACCGCACGCTTACCTGCATTAACATTAGCATTAGGTAGAGTTACATTACCGTTATTTGCGGTTACGCTTACATTACCTTTAGAAGCATTTAATTGTGATTTATTAGCTTCTGTTGCATTACCAAATACATTGTTTTCTGCAGTTAGGCTAATATCACCTTCTGCTGAGGTAATTGGAGTCGCAGTAAAGGTTAAGTTATTAGTTGCAGTAGCTGTAACATTTTTAGTTGCTGTTACATTAGCGTCGCTAAAGGTAACATTGTCACCTGTAAAGCTTGCGTTACCTGTTGAAGTTACATTAGTGCCATTACTGAGGCTGAGGTTAGCTTTAGCAGTCAGAGTTACGTCTGATTTCTCTCCAGTTGCATTAACTTCAGTGTGATTGAGGTCTATATTATTTGCCTCAATCGTTAAAGCTTCTTTAGCAGTAATGTTGCTATCAGCTGCAGTTACATTTTCTTTAACAGTTACATCTACACTACCTTTAGTTGCCGTAATATTGCTGTTAGTTGCATTTAAGCTACCTGCAGTTGCAGTTAGGTTAACTTTAGCATCATTAGCATTTGCAGCTACATTAGTGTTATTTAAGTTTAGGTTTTGTCCTGCAGTTAGGTCTACATTGCCTGTAGATGCCGTAACTGTAGTGTTAGTTGCGTTAAGGTTTTCTGAAGCAACTACTTTAGTATTTAGTTGTGCACTTACAGTGCTGTTAGTTAATTTAACTTCAGTACCAGTTAGAGTGGTATTACCTTTAGTTGCGTTAACTACCGTGTTAGTTGCATTAAGCTCACCAGTAGCAGTTACATTTGCATTAGTTGCACCTGTAACCTTAGCTTTAGTTAGGGTTACATCCGTACCTGAAACTTCAGCGTTACCTTCATTTGCAGTTACTGAGGTATTAGTTGCATTTAGCTTGTTAGTTGCTGCTACTTTAGCATTAACTTCAGCACTAATTGTGCTGTTAGTTAAGTCAACTTGGTCACCACTTAGAGATGCACAACCTGTAGTTGCTTCAACTTTAGTATCAGTTGCAGTTAACGCACCTGAAGCTGTTACATTCGCATTAGTTGTACCTGTAACATTTACTTTAGTCAGAGTTACGTCTGCACCTTTAACTGTAGCGTCACCTGCAGTTGCAGTAACTGTTGTGTTGTTTGCAGTTAAGGTACCTGTAGCCGTTACATTAGCGTCACCAGTAGTCGCTGTTACTGTAGTGTTATTTGCAGTTAAATCACCTGAAGCAGTTACATTAGCATTCTTAGCTCCTGTAACCTTAGCTTTAGTTAGAGTTACGTCTTCACCTTTAACAGTAGCGTCACCTGTAGATGCTGTTACTGTTGTGTTATTTGCAGTTAAATCACCAGTTGAGCTTACGTTTGCATTAACGTTCGCAGATACACAGCTGTTATTTAGAGTTACTCCGTCACCTTTAACGGTAGCGTTACCTGTAGATGCGGTTACTGTAGTGTTATTTGCAGTTAAGGTACCTGTAGCTGTTACATTAGCATTCTTAGCTCCTGTAACATTTACTTTCTCTAAAGATACTACTTTACCTGCAACATCAGCATCAGCAGTTGTAGCTTTAACTGTTGTATTAGTTGCAGTTAAAGCACCAGTTGAGCTTACGTTAGCATTAGTGTGAGCAGATACGCAGCTGTTATTTAGAGTTACTCCGTCACCTTTAACATCCGCACTACCAGACTTAGCTGTAACTGTTGTATTAGTTGCAGTTAAAGCACCTGTTGAGCTTACGTTTGCATTAACGTTAGCTGTTACATTGCTGTCAGCTAGAGTTACATCTGCACCTTTAACTGTAGCACTGCCCTCAGTTGCAACTAGGCTAGAGTTACTTGCTTCTAGTTTATTAGTTGCTGTTACGTTTACATTGCTATTAGCTGTAACGCTCGTATTCGCAAGAGTTACATTAGTTGCATTTAGCGTTGCATTACCTGTAGCTTCAACTTTAGATTTATTGCTGAGGCTGAGGTTGTTAGTTGCATTTAAAGTAATGTCAGCATCAGTACCTGTAGTAGTAAATGAAGTGTTAGAACCTGTAATGTTAGATGCATTAATGCTGATTGCATCTTTTGCTGTTAGGTTACTATCGGTTGCAGTTACATCTTTACCTACAGTTACATTTACTCCACCTTCAGTAGCCGTAATGTTACTGTTAGTTGCAGTTAAGTTTCCACCTGTTGCAGTTACATTAACTTTAGCATTGTCTGCATTCGCAGTTACATTGCTATTTTCAAGGTTGATATTGTTAGCTGCATTTAAGTCAACATTGCCTGTTTGAGCATTAACTTTAGTATTAGTTAAGCTAATATTGTTGTTCGCACTGAGGTTCGTTGTAGAGGCATTAACCGTAGAATCCGCTAAAGTTACGTTTTTAGCGACAATATACCCCCTACCCCCACTTGAGGTGAGGTTTAGAGATTGGCCAGTTACATTGCCATCAGTAGCTTTAACTTCAATTGAGTTACCAGCTACAAGAGTTGTATTTTCTCCAGTGAAGTCTTTGCTAGTTGCATTAACACCAATAGTATCAGTTGCATTTAGAACAGCATCTTTAAGTTTAACTTCTTGTGCAGTTACGTTAATCGAACGCTCAGCACGTAAGTTAGTTTCATTAGAGATATTAACTGTACCTTCTGGAGCACTTAAGTTAATGTCTAGACCAGCTTTAACTGTAGTACCTGAAACATTAACAAACTCGTTACCACTTACACTTACATTACCTGCAGTTGCCGTTAAAGTTGCTCCTGTAATGTTAGTTCTCGCCGTAGTTGCATCACCAACAGACACATCACCTTTAGTTGCTTCTAAAGTACCTTCAGTTACATCAATTGAGCTACCACGTACAAAGGTGTTGTTAGCAACTTTAGCGGTAGTGCTTGTTAAGTTAACTGCTTTAGTTGCAGCAATAGTGATGTTCTCACTTGTTGCATTAACTGTAGCTTTGTTAACCGTTACATTTTCACCAGCTAGAGTTACATCTGTACCACAAACTACAGAGCCATTAGAGATATTTAACTCTGCTGTAGCTGTAGCATTAACTTTACCTTGGCTTGATTGAGCTTTAGTGTTATTTAAGTTAATGTTTTTCGCTTTAAGGTCTAGATCTGCAGTACTACTAATATTTGTATTAGTTGCATTGATATCTTCACCTACATTAATTGCTACGGTGTGAGCAGAGATATTGCTGTTAGTTGCAATTAAGCTTCCCTCTGTAGCATTCATTACTACTTTACCGTTGTCTGCAGTTGCTGTTAGGTTAGTACCTACAGCATTGATGTTACCTGCAGTTGCAGTTACATTAACTTCGTTTGCAGCTTTAACTACTGAGCTATTTAAGTCAACTTGGTCACCTGCAGAGATTACCGCACGGTTACCAGCTGTTACATCAGCATTAGGTAGAGAAACGTTACCAGCTTTAGCTGTAACTGTTACATTACCACTGCTTGCGTTAAGCTCAGATCTACCACCCGTAACTGCAACACCTTTAATGTTTTTATCTGCAGTTAAAGTGATATCACCTGCTTTAGAAGTAATTGGCGAAGCAGTGAAAGTTAGGTTGTTACTTGCTGTCGCATTTACATTCTTAGTTGCAGTTACAGTTGTTTGACTTAGAGTTACATCTACACCTGTAAAGCTTGCGTTACCTGTAGTCTCAACTTTAGATTTATTGCTGAGGCTGAGGTTATTGCTTGCATTTAAAGTAATGTCAGCATCAGCACCTGTAGTGGTAATTGAAGTATTAGAACCAGTAATGTTGCTTGCATTAATGCTAATTGCATTAGCAGCAGTTAAGTTACTGTCAGTTGCATTTACATCTTTACCAACTTTAACGTTAATACCAGCTTTAGGCGAGTAAACGCTTACATTGTTTAGAGTTAAGGTACCGTTGGTTGCATCTTCAGCTGAGAAGTTAACATTAGCACCAGTTGAAGTATAACTACCGTTAGTTGCTGTAATAGCACCTTTGCTTGAGTTTACATCAATGTTTTGTGCAGCATTAGCCTTAGCGTTAGTTAAGTTAATGTCATTAGTTGCATTAACTGTTACGCTACCTTCTTTAGCTGTTAAGCTTGCGTTAGGTAGACTTAAGTTCTCACCTGCTTTAACAACAATGTTTTGTTTTGCTGTTAACTCAGAGCCAGAGCCTTTAACTACTTCACCTGTAATGTTCTTCGCAGCGTTAATCGTAATGTTGTTACCAGAGTTAATTGGTGATGCACTAAAGCTTACATTACCAGCTTTAGCATCTACGCTTACATTACCTGCAGTTGTAGTTACACAAGTGTTGCTTAGCGTTAAGTTACCTTTTTGTGCTACTAGGCTTGCATTACCTTGTGCTTCGATTCTTGAGTTATTCGTTGCATTGAGGTTATTAGTTGCATTTAATACAACATCTGAACCTGTAGCTGTAGCATTAACTATAGTGTTATTTAAGTCAATGTTCGCAGCTTTAATAGTTAGATTATTAGCTGCTGTAATATTTGTGTTACGAGCATTTACATCTTGCCCTACGCTAACATTTACGCTACCTTGAGTTGCGGTAATGTTAGCGTTTGTTGCATTCAGACTACCTGAAGTAGCTGTAAGGTTAACTTTACCATCAACAGCATTTGCAGCTACATTAGAGCCATTTAAGTTAAGGTCATTAGCTGCCGTTAAATCTACATTACCTGTAGATGCAGTAACTGTAGTGTTAGCTGCGTTTAAGCTACTTGAAGCACTTACGTTTACGTTGTCACGTGCATTTACTGTACTGTCAGTTAAGTTAACTTCAGTACCAGTTAGAGTAGTGTTACCTTCTGTAGCGTTAACTTTAGTATTAGTTGCTGTTAAGGCACCTGAAGCCGTTACATTAGCATTCTTAGCACCTGTAACATTTACTTTACCTAGAGTTACTTCAGTACCTGATACATCAGCATTACCTGTTTTAGCGTTAACTGTAGTATTAGTTGCAGTTAAAGCTGCAGTTGAGTTTACGTTTGCATTAACGCTCGCAGACACACAGCTGTCAGTTAGAGTAACACCTGCACCTTTAACAGTAGCGTTACCTGCTGTAGCTTCAACGTTAGTTCTTGTTGCTTCTAGTGCACCTGTAGCTGTTACATTAGCATCACCATTCTTAGCTGTAACTGTAGTATCAGTTGCAGTTAGAGCACCTGTTGAGCTCACATTTGCGTTATCTTGAGCAGTTACACTGCTGCTAGTTAGAGTAACACCTGCACCTTTAACGTTAGCGTTACCTGCAGTTGCTTCAACGTTAGTTTCAGTTGCTTCTAGTACACCTGAAGCTGTTACATTAGCGTTCTTAGCTCCTGTAACATTTACTTTGTTTAAGGTTACGTCAGTACCTGATACATCAGCATCACCTGTGCTAGCTGTAACTGTAGTATCAGTTGCAGTTAAATCACCAGTTGAGCTTACGTTTGCATTAGTGTTAGCTGTTACACAGCTGTTACCTAAAGTAACACCATTACCTTTAACGTTAGCGTTACCTGCTGTAGCTTCAACGTTAGTTCCAGTTGCAGATAATTCACCTGTAGCTGTTACATTAGCATCACCAGTCTTAGCTGTAACTGTAGTACCAGTTGCAGTTAAATCACCAGTTGAGCTTACGTTTGCATTAACGTTAGCTGTTACACAGCTGTTACCTAAAGTAACACCATTACCTTTAACGTTAGCGTTACCTGCAGTAGCTTCAACTTTAGTTTCAGTTGCTTTTAGTGCACCTGTAGCTGTTACATTAGCGTCACCAGTTGTAGCGTTAACTGTAGTATTAGTTGCGGTTAAATCAGCAGTTGAGCTTACGTTAGCATTCACTTCAGCCGTTACACAGCTGTTAGTTAGAGTAACACCGTTACCTTTAACGTTAGCGTTACCTTTAGTTGCTACAACTTTAGTATCAGTTGCAGATAAAGTACCTGTAGCTGTTACATTAGCGTCACCAGTCTTAGCTGTAACTGTTGTATTAGTTGCAGTTAAAGTACCTGATGCTTCAACACTTGCATTACCTTCAGCTGTTACTGTGCTATTAGTTAAAGCAATATCTTTTGCATTTAAGCTTGCGTTACCCGCTTCTGCCGTAACTGTAGTGTTATCTACATTTAGCTTGTCTTTTGCAGTTAACGTTGCATTACCTTTAGCGTCAACTTTTGCTTTATTGCTGAGGCTGAGGTTATTAGTTGCATTTAAAGTAATGTCAGCATTGTCACCTGTAGTAGTAAATGAAGTATTAGAACCAGTAATGTTAGTTGCATTAATGCTGATTGCATCTTTTGCAGTTAGGTTACTATCGGTTGCAGTTACATCTTTACCTACAGTTACATTTACTCCACCTGCAGTAGCAGTAATGTTACTGTTAGTTGCAGTTAAGTTACCTGTAGTCGCAGTTACATTAACTTTAGCGTCGTTACCATTAGCAGATACACTTGAACCAATTAAGTTCACGTTATTTTCTGCTTTAAGGTCTGCATTACCTTGCGTTGCGTTAACGGTTGAGTTAGTAACATTTAAGTCAGTTTGTGACTCAAGTTTAACGTTCTTAGTTGCATTAACGCTTGAGTTAGTTACATTAACAGTTTTACCAGATAGGCTGGTATTAGCTGTAGAGCTAATGCGTGAAGAATCTGTTACATCTAAGCTTTCTTGAGCTGTAACTGTAACATTAGAACTTGTACCTGTAGTGTTTACAGTAGTGTTGCTGAGGTTAACGTTGTTAGCGTTAAGAGCTAAATCATCACGAGAAGTAATGTTACTGTTCGTTGCATTGATATTTTGACCAACTTCAACTTTAACACTACCTGAAGTAGCAGTTAGGTTACTGTTAGTTGCCGTTAAGTTACCAGCTGTAGCGGTTACATTAACTTTAGCATTCTCAGAGTTCGCTGTTACGTTGCTATTGTTAAGGTTGATATTGTTAGTTGCATTTAAGTCAACATTGCCAGTTTGAGCATTAACTTTAGTATTAGTTAAGCTAATATTGTTGCTCGCACTTAGGTTAGTTGTAGAGGCATTAACCGTAGAATCCGCTAAAGTTACGTTTTTAGCGACAATATACCCCCTACCCCCACTTGTGGTGAGGTTTAGAGATTGGCCAGTTACATTGCCTTTTTCAGCTTTAACATCAATTGAGCTGCCTGCTAATAGAGTTGCATTTTCTGCATCTACATTATTTTCAGTTGCAATAACACCAATAGTTGTAGTTGCATTTAATACCGTACTATTAATGCTTACGTTTTGTGCCGTTACGTTAATTGAACGGTCAGCACGTAGGTTAGTACTGTTAGTGATATTAACTGTACCTTCTGGAGCACTTAAGTTAATGTCTTTACCAGCTTTAACACTAGTACCAGAAACATTAACAAACTGGTTACCGCTTACGCTTACATTACCCACAGTTGCTGTTAAAGTCGCACCTGAGATGTTAGTGCTCACTGTAGTCTTGTTACCAATTGACACATCACCTTTAGTTGCTTCTAAAGTACCCTTGGTTATATCAATTGAACTACCACGCACAAATGTGTGGTTTGAGGCTGTAGCAGTGAGGTTATCTAATTGAGCAGCTCCACGAGCGGCAATAGTGATGTTTTCACTAGTTGCAGTTAAAGTGGTATTAGCAACTTTAACTGTTGTCCCTGTTAGGCTTACATTAGTACCTGTAACTTGAGACTTGTTAGTCACATTTAAGTTGTCACTTGCACTGAGGCTAACTTGAGCGTTATTAGATTTAACCGTACTCTTATCTAGATTAATGTTTTGCCCTGTAAAGTTCAGAGCTTCATTTGCAACAAAGCTACTATTAGTACCATTTAGGTTCGTACCAACATTAACGCTTATTTCATTACTCGCAACATTGGCATTAGTTGCATTGAGGCTACCGCGTGTAGCGTTGATTTCAACTTTTGCGGTACTTGCAGTAGTAGTGAGGTTAGTACCAAGAGCTTCGATATTGCCTGATGTAGCAACAACTTTTACTTCGTTAGTTGCTTTAACAATTGAAGACTCAAGGTCAATGTTTTGTCCTGCACTAATTACTGCACGATTTCCTGCTTCAACATTAGCATTAGGTAAGCTTACATTTCCGTTTACGGCTGTTACAGTTACATTACCTTGCGAAGCATTTAATTGTGATTTACCACCTGTTGGAGCTACGCCTTTAATATTGTTAGTTGCGCAAAGCTCAATATTACCGTTTTGAGCAGTAATTGGTGTCGCGGTAAAGCTGAGGTTATTACCAGCTTGAGCACTTACATTATTGCCCGCCTGAATTGTTGCCGTATCTAAAGTAATATTATTACCTTTAAGAATTGCATTATTTGGAGCATTAACTACTGAGCTTTGGCTTAAGCTCAGGTTATTGCTTGCGTTCAGACTAACATTACTTTGTGTTTCGGTTGCACTAAAGGAAGTATTAGTTGCTGTGATGTTGTTTGCATCTACGGCAATAGATTTAGCTGCCGTAATATTACTATTCGATGCAGTTACATCCTTACCTACTTGGATATTAACTCTAGTTGATGGAGCATAAACGCTAGTATTGTCTAGGTTTAAGCTACCGTTTGCAGTGCTAGTTGCAGTGAAGTTAATATCTCCAGCTGTAGATTTAAATTTACTTTGGTTAGCATTAATTGCACCTGAAGTAGACTCTACAGAAATACCATTTAAAGCTGTAGTATTAGCAGATGAAAGGTTAACATCATTGCCAGCTTTTACAGCAACTGTACCTGTAGTTGCTGTTAAGGTCGCATTTGGTAGAGAAACAGCACCACCTGCAGTCACACTAATATTGTTTTGTGCTGTTAATTGGGAGCCATTGTTCTCTACTACAGCTCCAGTAATATCTTTACCTGCAGTAAGGGTAATATCTTTACTTGCAGTTACTGGCGAAGCACTTAAGCTCAGGTTACCTTGCTCAGCAACAATACTTGCATTACCTTTAGACGCAGTTACTTGCGTTCTATTGAGGCTGATATTGCCTTGTTGAGCAACTAAACTTGCATTGCCTTGAGCTTGAATAATGCTGCCATTGCTTGTATTTAAGTCATTTACCGCTGTAAGACTAGTATTAGCATCAGAACCTGTAGCATTTACTTTTGTATTGTTAAGGTCAATCGAGTTAGCCTTAAGTACTACGGATTGTTGTGCAGTAAAGTTAGAGCTTAAAGCATTTAAATTATTGCCCACGCTTACATTGAGGCTACCTTGCGTTGCCGTAACATTGGCATTAGTTGCATTTAAGTTGCCATTTGTAGCGGTGAGATTTACCCAAGCATTTCTTGCATTTGCAGATACACTTGCGTTATTAAGAACTAGTTCATTGCCTGCAATTAAGTCTGCATTAGATTCAGACGTATTAACTTGCGTGTTATTTAAGCTCAGGTTATTACCTGCCGTAACGTTAATTTGTTGCTTAGTATTTACGGTTGAATTGCTTAAACTTACGTTATTTGCGGCAATATACCCCCTACCCCCACTTGTGGTGAGGTTTAAGGTTTGGGCAGATAGGTTGCCCGCTACTTTTACTTCAATTGAAGTATTAGCAACTAAAGTAGCATTATCAGCATCTACATTACCTACAGTAGCATTGATTCCAATTGTAGTTGCAGCATTTAAAACTGTTGCCGTAATGCTTGCATTTTGAGCTGTTACGTTAATTGAACGATCAGCACGTAGGTTAGTCGAATTCGTAATATTTACAGTACCATTTGGAGCACTGAGGTTAATGTCTTGTGAAGCTTTTACTTGCGTTGAAGAAACATTCACAAACTTATCGCCTGTAAAGCTTACATCACGTCCTGAAGTAAAGTTCGACTTGCTTACATTAAGGTTTTTGGTGCTGAGGTTACCTAGAGAGATATCCCCTTGTTTTGCTGTGGCAGTAACATTAGAAACATCTATGTTAACTCCACGCACAAAAGTGTGATTTTCGGCTTGCGAAGTAAAGTCAGCAAGATTAACCGAGGTAGTACCAGCAATTGAAAGGTTTTCAGTTCTTGCTACTAAACTAGCATTAGAAACTGCAACATTGTTACCGCGTAAGGTAACGCAAGTACCACATACTACTGACTTGTTGGTTACTTCTAAATTACCATTCGTCCTACTTGCTGAAAGACTAACGTAAGATCCACTACTTACTATAGTTGAATTACTAATGCTCGCATCACCGCTTCTTGCACCTATAGCAACATATCCTGTACCTTTAACTTCAGAATCTTCTAGGATTAGTTTAGTAATTCCTATAACCGTAGCTGTACCTGAAGTAGCATTGATTTTAGCGGATTTTACTTCTGTTTGACCTTTATTTGCCGTAATGCATACGTATACACCTGTCGCATTAGAGTTATTAAAGCTTACATTACCAGCAATAACTAATGCTTTATTTTCAGTAGCAGTAAGATTAGTTGAATTTATAGTCGCATTTTGCGAAGCATTAACTTCAACACCTGCTTTACCAGCGATAGTTACATTATCAGCGGTTAAGTCACCAGCTTCAGCTTCAACGTGAACAAGCCCCTCAGCTTTTAAAGTCGAAGCAGTGTTAAGAACAACACTACCACCAGAGACATTGAGATTATTGTTCGCGGTTAAACTTGTTGCATTCGTAATTGCAACTTTAGCTGTATCTGAAGAAATACATAGATCACGTGATGAAGACACTTGAGTCTTGTTCACGTTGATCTGTTCATTTGCTTTGATCAGAATATCAGCTTCAGTGCCTGAAGTAGTTAAGCAAGTAGTCTCAAGGTTAACTGCGTTGGTTGAGGAATTACCTAAAGATAAATTCGCATTACTTGAATCTAGTTTGCCTTGGGTTACGTTAATCGTACTTGCATTAGCACTAATTCCTCTACCTGTTACACAAGTTTCGCTAAGGTTTAATAAACTTTGAGCTTGTAAACTCGCACTACCATCTGTTGCGGTTAATTCACTTTTAACTACAGAAGCTTGTCCTTGGTTTGCGGTAATAGAGATAGACTTACCTTGAGCTGTAGAGCAACTAATGCTAACATTACCAGCTTCAACTTCTACTGCAGACTCCTCCGAGGTCAGTGTAGTTTGGTTTACGGTCGCATTTTGTGAAGCATTTAAGGCAATTCCTTGCTCCCCTTTTAGGGTTACATCCTCAGCAACTAGATCACCTGCCTTAGCAGCAACCTGAATTTTGCCTTCTGTTTCTAAAGTCGAAGAAGCATTCAGGGTTACATTACCCCCAGTTACAGATATAGCATTACCTGCGGTTAAACATGCTTCATTGGTAACTATAACTTGAGCCGTTTCTGAAGTTACGCAAATATTCTGTTCTGCATTGAGTTCGCTACTATTAACTGTAACTTTATCAGTTGCAGCCAGCTGAATATTTCCATCGTCACCTGAGGCAGTTAAGGTCGTAGTATCGAGGTTAACGGTGCTTGTTGAAGCATTACCAAGAGAGATGCTCCCCTCGCTTGAGCTAAGACTACCTTGATTTACATTAATCGTAGAAGCATTAGCGCTTATTTGAGTACCAGATACCTGAGCAACGCTGAGATTTACTAAATCTTTAGCTTGGAGACTTACTTCTCCTCTTGAAGCACAAAGAGTACTATCAATTACATTGATCTGCCCTTGGTTCGAGTTAAGCGCTACTGAATTACCAAGAATTTCAGCACTATTAGTAATATTTACCGCGGTACTACCAGAAATCTCGGTAGAACAAGTTGAACAAACTGTAGAGCTGTTAACCGTAACTTGAGTACCGCTAATTTGAGTATTCTTAGTTGCACAAATTACCGTATTAGAACCATCAACACTAATGTCACCACCGTTAAGAGTAATGTCACCACCGTTAAGCTTAATATCCTTATTAATCTTTAACGTCTCTGTACCTGTTACCGAAAGTTTTTCGGTACCTATAATCTGGGTGTCTTTATAGTTAGTTAGATTAACATTTTTCCCGGTAATGGTAACATTGTTTGCCTCAATTTTTCTATTGGTAAAGTTACTAGCAATCGTAATGTTAGTTCCATTGATAGTGAGGTTAGTAGTTTTATTTATAGTTGAATTTAAAAGACTAACATTATTGCTAGCGTTTAAAACTACATCATTCCCTTGAAAAAGTGATCTATTATTAGTGCTTATATTTGTAGCATTAACCGTAACGTATTTACCAGTTACATTACCTCGGTTAGCTACATATTCCGTAGTGTTTATCACCGCAGAATTAGTAGAAATAATATTCGACCAGCCTTTTATAGTGAAGTTAGTAACTTCTACAACCACATCTTCAGCACTAATATTGGTAAAATTATTTAAAGTAAAATCCTTTCCTAATATAGCAACATTAAGGGGGCTATTAATTGATGTATATTCTTCTAGAAGGGCATAGTTACTTGCATTTAGTGTTATGTTACCACCTACATCGATAGAAATATTATGCGTATAAAGATCAGCTGTAGTGATATTTAGATCACGTCCTACACTAATGCTTTTCTTTGGACCTTTAATTGTAACATTACCATTAGATGAACTTAAGTTAAGGTCACGGGCCGAACTAACTGTTGATCCATTAAGAGTAATCTTTTCTTGACCACTAACACTGATATTACCGTTAGTTGTAACAAGACTAGTATTCTCAAGATTTGTATTTTTTGTACTTGCGTTACCAAGGTTAAGTTCTTCTTGAGCTTTTAAGTTACTTTGGTTAGCTGCAATATTTTGTCCCGCCCCAACATTTAAGTTAGTTTGAGCTGTAGCATTACTATTTTCAAAACTTACATTGAGTTTTGCATTTAGGCTAGTTTCACCAGAAGATGCAGTTACATTAGACGCATTAAAGCTAATATTACCTTCAGTAGCATCCACAGTAGCTGTAGTACCTAAAACTTTAGAGCCGTTAGTTACATTTACATCTTTTTTAGCAGATAAAGTAACTGTATCCGCACTTGAAATTAAACCTGTGTTATTTGCGTTAATGCTACCACCAGAGGCATTTACAGATAATTTGCCACTTGCTGTATAGTTAGAATTAGTAAAGTTAGCATTACCTGAAGTCGCATTTACAGTAATAGTGTTCGCATTAGTTGTAACATTATTCGAGTTAATTGAACCAGTTTGGTAAGTTGCAGCATTCGTAACTGATTTTGTTACGTTATACATGTTTGCTGCACCCGCACTTAGATTCATGTTACGACCGGTTGTAACTTGAACGCCTCCAGCTGTATTGGCAGTTAGATTTACCGTACCAGTACTACCTTGAATATTTAAATCTCTACCAGCTAGGAAGTTAGCTCCATTAGTTACATTTAATAACTCTGTCGAGTTGACATTAATATCCGCACTCGTATTTACAGTTTTAAACGTAGAGTTTTGGATATTAATAACTTTTGAGGCGTTGGTATTGCTTGTATTTTCACCAATATCAATTTGACCATTAGTCGTGGTAATGTTCGTATTATTGATATTAAGAGTTTGACCTAAAATACGAGTTTGGTTGTTAACAGCTATGTTAGTATTATTTAGCGTTGCACCTTTACCTGTAGATAGTCCTCCTATCCACACTCGACCAGTACCAGTTGAATTTATAGATACATTGTCTAGAGATACATTGTCTCCTTCTGCTTTAGCAGTGAAACTATAGCCATTTGATGGTGGGGTATTAATCGTAAAACATGTATTAGCCATGTTAATTCTTCCACCACTACCTTGAGTTACGGCATTAAAGTGACCTGTTAAGCAAACTGTAGAGTTATTAATCGCAATACTTTTACCTGAACTAGGTGATAAGTTCAGCTCATTACCAGTAAATTTACTCGCATTAAAACTAATATCACCACTAGCACATGAACGAACTAGAGGGGCATTGATAGTTGCATTTTGCCCTGTGATATAAGTAGTTGAATTTAAGAGAATCGAATTTGCAGAATCTAATTTACTATCAGTAACATTAAAACTAGACCCCGTAACCGTAATTACGTTCGAGGTATTAACTAGACTATTATTAGAAATATCTACAGTTTGTGTTCCATGTAGGTTAACTGCACCTGATGTGGTTATATTTGAGCCGTTCGCAATATATGTACTTTGCCCCATTATACTAAGAGTACCTGTTGTACATATAAAAGAACCTTCTGTAATACATACATTTGAAGCAGATGAGTTTAAATATACTGTCCCACCAGCTTTTACCGTAGCATTAGAAAAAGTTACTAAACCAGATGTATTAAACTGGATATAATTTGTGACACATAAACTACTATTTATGAATGAAATAGCTCCACCAGCAGCATTTGCCCAAGTAATGGAACGGGCTGCAATATTAGAAGCACCTACCCATAAAGTAGAACCACTTACATTTTGGTTATTTAAACGTAAATCACCACTAATGCTTATATTACTATTTTGAATTACAGTCCTATACGTTTCTATATTGAAGTTAGCATTAGAGTTTGTCGAAGTTATATTAACGTAATATAAACGAATTTCAGCGGAAGCAATAAGAGTTACTGAGGTACTTGCTAGATAGCGATTAACGTTCTGATCCGTGATTATGTTATAGGTATTTCCACTTTTACTTGTAGGTATATCAGTATCTCTCCATGTAGACTTAGTCATCGAGATAAGATCTGCATTCGAGTAGCGTACCCAAAGCATACTATTGAGAGCAGTCCAGTTTGGTGAAGTATTAACTACTAGTACTGAGTTAGGGTCGAGTAACCAAGTACCTGTATTCCCATGCTGTGATCTAGTATCGGTAAAAACATTATCTCCCAGACTTAAGTCATTACCTGAAGTTTCAACAAAACCACCATCACCATATACAGAGGTTGCTAAGAAAGTACCATCATAGAGACCTGTATTACCCCAAGCAATTGTTGTACCAGCATCATCTTCAACACCAGAAACATTTACTTGAGCTCCTTGCATCACAACTGTTTTAGCTGCAAGTTTTTTATCCCCTGTACCTTTTAAGTCACCACCAATATAAACATTTCCGCCTCGCTTCCCAGAAGCGTTTACTACCGCCCCTTCATCAAGTAGAACTACATCTCCAAGGATATTGGCAGTACCCCCCGTACCATTTGGATTAGCTAAATTAATCGTACCATTAACTACAACTAAGCCTGATTGACATGTAATATTAGCTGCTAGTTGACTATTATTAAAATCTGTTTGTTGTACTAGATCGGATTCTGAGGCACCAAACAGGAGCACTTCACCATCGGCAGTAATGGTTGCTTGACGTGCTGAATCTGAAGTTGAAATTACATCAGCAAATTTGTCTACATCTGTGTAACCAGTTGCAACTTTATTTGCTAATAAATAGGCACGTTTAGAGACAATTTCCCCAAGGTTAACTGCTTTGTTATCGGCAGTAACTTTGTAAGAAATTAATGGATTATCTAAATCTTGAATGGTAATAGACTGACCAGCAAGTAAGTAAACCGTACCATTTTTAGCTTCTAGTACCCCTGTGTTTACTACTTTACCACCCACTAACGCTAGAGTGCCGTCATCGTTTACTTTAATTAAACCTTGGTTGATAACGCTAGCAATAGCTTGGTCTTTGTCTTGGTTAAATACATAGTTGCCTTTAACAAAGTCCTCGTTGCTAATATCAAGAGTTGATGCAACTAAAGACTGTACGTTTACAACTGAGTTTGCCCCAAAAACAATACCAGCTGGGTTAACGATAAATACTTTACCGTTTGACTCTAAAGTACCAAGAATTTG
>NZ_NRJH01000024.1 GCF_003585925.1 Psittacicella melopsittaci | reverse complement strand
ACAGAACTGATGCCTCGTAGAGTTACAGTACCAGCAGTAGCTGAGAGGTTGCTGCCTGTAACTGCAGTAGTAGACGTAGTCTCATTACCGAAAGAGCTGTCTCCCGTTGTTGTTGCTAGGTTAACGTTGTTTACTCCTAGAGTTTTACCACGTACTAGAGCGTTATTGCTTGCTGAAGCATTAGCCCCTGTTAGGTTTACTGTTTCATTTGCGGTAATGGTTAGGTTGTCACCTGTAGCGTTAACTGTAGCTTGGTTAACTCTTACGTTATTACCAGCTAGAGTTACAGCTGTACCACAAACTAATGAGCCGTTCGTGATATTTAACTCTTGGCTAGCTGTTGCATTAACTTCACCTTGGTTAGATTGAGCTTTAGTGTTATTTAAGTTAATGTTTTTCGCTTTAAGCTCTAAAGCTTGGTTACTTACAATCGCACTATTAGTTGCATTAATGTTCTCACCAACATTAATACTTACGCTGTTCGCACCAATATTAGTGTTAGTTGCAATTAAGCTTGCAGCTGTAGCATTCACAACTACTTTACCACTGTCTGCAGTTGCAGTTAGGTTAGTACCTACAGCGTTAATGTTACCTGCAGTAGCAGTTACATTAACTTCATTTACTGCTTTAACTACTGAGCTGTTTAAGTCAACAGCTTGACCTGCCGTAATTACCGCACGATCTCCTGCCGTTACATTCGCATTAGGTAGAGAAACGTTACCAGCTTTAGCTGTAACAGTTACATTACCACTGCTTGCGTTAAGTTCAGATTTACCACCCTCAACTGCAACACCTTTAATGTCTTGAGTAGCTGTTAAGGTGATATCACCTTCTTTCGAAGTAATTGGCGAAGCCGTGAAGGTTAGGTTGTTACTTGCTGTCGCTGTTACATTCTTAGTTGCTGTTACAGTTGTTTCACTTAGAGTTACATCTACACCTGTGAAGCTAGCGTTACCTGTAGTCTCAACTTTAGATTTATTGCTGAGGCTGAGGTTATTTCTTGCATTTAAGCTAATGTCAGCATTTTCACCAGTTGTAGTAATTGAAGTATTAGAACCAGTAATGTTGTTTGCATTAATGCTAATTGCATTAAATGCAGTTAGATTACTTCTAGTTGCATTTACATCTTTACCAACTTTAACGTTAATTCCAGCTGTAGGCGAGTAAACGCTTACATTGTCTAGAGTTAAGGTACCGTTGGTTGGGTCTTCTGCTGAGAAGTTAACATTTGCAGTATCTGATTTATAGCTACCGTTAGTTGCTGTAATAGCACCTTTGCTTGAGTTTACATCAATGTTTTGTGCTGCATTAGCTGTAGCGTTAGTTAAGTTAATATCATTAGTTGCATTAACTGTTACGCTACCTTCTTTAGCTGTGAGGCTTGCATTAGGTAGACTTAAGTTCTCACCTGCTTTAACAACAATGTTTTGTTTTGCTGTTAATTGAGATCCTGAACCTGATACAACTTCACCAGTAATGTTCTTCGCAGCGGTGATTGTAATGTTGTTACCTGAGTTAATTGGTGATGCACTAAAGCTTACATTACCAGCTTGAGCAGTTACAGTTACATTACCCTCTTTAGTAGTCACATTAGTACTATTAAGAGTTAAGTTACCTTTTTGTGCTACTAGGCTCGCATTACCTTGTGCTTCAACACTTGAGTTGTTAGTTACTCTGAGGTCAGTAGTTGCATTTAACTCAACATTAGAGTTAGCACCTGTTGCATTAACTGTTGTGTTATTGAGGTCAATGTTTTGGGCTTTAACTACGAGGCTATCACGCGAAGTGATGTTAGTTGTAGTTGAGCTTACATTGTTACCTACGCTTACATTAACACTGCCGTTAGTTGCACTAATGTTAGCGTTAGTTGTAGTTAAGTTACCTGCTGTTGCAGTTACATTAACTTTAGCTCCATTAGCATTAGCTGACACACTTGAACCATTGAGGTTCACGTTTTGAGCTGCAGTTAGATCTACATTACCTGTAGTTGCCGTTACGGTAGTGTTAGTTGCGGTTAAGTTAACTTTTGCACTTACGTTTACGTTGTCACGTGCACTTACTGTGCTGTTAGTTAAGTTAACTTCAGTACCTGTTAATGCCGTGTTACCTTTAGTTGCGTTAACTACAGTGTTAGTTGCATTAAGCTCACCAGTAGCAGTTACATTTGCATTAGTTGCACCTGTAACATTTGCTTTAGTTAGAGTTACGTCTGTACCTTTAACTGTAGCGTCACCTGCAGTTGCAGTAACTGTGGTGTTGTTTGCAGTTAATGCTGCTGAAGCTGTTACATTCGCATTGTTAGCAGCTGTAACATTTACTTTATCTAGATCTACTACTGTACCTGCAACGTCTGCATTACCGTTTGTAGCTGAAACTGTAGTATTAGTCGCAGTTAGAGCACCAGTTGAGCTTACGTTTGCATTAGTGTTCGCAGATACGCAGCTGTTAGTTAGAGTAACACCTGCACCTTTAACAGTAGCGTTACCAGATGTAGCCTCAACTTTAGTATCAGTTGCAGTTAAAGTACCTGAAGCTGTTACATTCGCATTCTTAGCAGCTGTAACATTTACTTTGTCTAGATCTGCTACTGTACCTGCTACATCAGCATTACCGTTTGTAGCTGTAACAGTTGTATTAGTTGCAGTTAAAGCAGCAGTTGAGCTTACGTTTGCATTAGTGTGAGCTGTTACGCAGCTGTTATTTAGAGTTACACCTTTACCTTTAACTGTAGCGTTACCAGTAGTTGCAGTTACTGATGTGTTATTTGCAGTTAAAGTACCTGAAGCATTAACACTTGCATTAACGTCAGCCGTTACTGTGCTGTTAGTTAGAGTTACGTCAGTACCTTTAACATCCGCACTACCAGCCTTAGATGTAACTGTTGTGTTAGTTGCATTTAACGTACCTGACGCATTAACACTTGCATTAACTTCAGCTGTTACCGTGCTGTTTGTTAGAGTTACATCAGTACCTTTAACATCCGCACTACCAGTCTTAGCTGTAACTGTTGTGTTAGTTACATTTAAAGTACCAGTTGCATTAACACTTGCATTACCTTGTGCTGATACTGTGCTGTTAGTTAAAGCAATGTCTTTTGCATTTAAGCTTGCGTTACCTGCAGATGCAGTAACTGTAGCGTTATCTACATTTAACTTGTCAGTTGCATTTAACGTTGCATTACCTGTAGCTTCAACTTTTGACTTGTTGTTGAGGCTGAGGTTATTGCTTGCATTTAAGGTAATGTCAGCATCAGTACCTGTAGTAGTAATTGAAGTGTTAGAACCTGTAATGTTATTTGCATTAATGCTAATTGCATTAGCTGCAGTAACGTTAGAGTTGGTTGCAGTTACATCGTTACCTACAGTTACATTTACACTACCTGCAGTAGCAGTAATGTTACTGTTAGTTGCAGTTAAGTTACCTGAAGTCGCAGTTACATTAACTTTAGCGTTATCACCATTAGCAGATACACTTGAACCAATTAAGTTCACGTTGTCTTTAGCTTTAAGGTCTGCATTACCTTGCGTTGCGTTAACGGTTGAGTTAGTTACATTTAAGTCAGTTGCTGACTCAAGTTTAACGTTTTGTGTTGCATTAACGCTTGAGTTAGTTACATTAACTGTTTTACCAGATAGGCTGGTATTAGCTGTAGAGTTAATGCGTGAAGCATTAGTTACATCTAAGTTTTCTTTAGCTGTAACTGTAACATTAGCACTTGTACCTGTAGCATTTACAGTTGTGTTGCTGATGTTAATGTTGTTAGCGTTAAGAGCTAAATCATCACGAGCAGTAATGTTACTGTTCGTTGCATTTATGTTTTGGCCAACTTGAACTTTAACGCTACCTGCAGTTGCAGTTAGGTTACTGTTAGTTGCCGTTAAGTTACCGTTAGTTGCGCTTACATTAACTTTAGCATCAGGTGCATTTGCAGTTACATTGCTATTTTCAAGGTTGATATTGTTAGTTGCATTTAAATCAACATTGCCTGTTTTAGCGTTAACTTTAGTGTTAGTTAAGCTAATGTTATTGCTTGCACTTAAGTTAGCTGAAGTAGAGGCATTTACTGTTGAACTCGTTAGAGTTACATTGTTTGCGGCAATAGCTACCCCAGCCCCACGGGAAGTGAGGTTTAGAGTTTGGCCAGTTACATTGCCTTTAGCAGCTTTAACTTCAATTGAGTCACCAGCTACTAGAGTTGCATTTTCTGCATCTACATTGTTTTCTGTTGCAATAACACCAATAGTTGTAGCTGCATTTAATACGGTGCTATTAATGCTTACGTTTTGTGCCGTTACGTTAATTGAACGGTCAGCACGTAAGTTAGTACTGTTAGTGATATTAACTGTACCTTCTGGAGCACTTAGGTTAATGTCTTGACCCGCTTTAACACGTGTACCTGAAACATTAACAAACTCGTTACCACGTAAGCTTACATTACCTGCTGCAGCTGTGAGGTTGCTACCTGTAACGTCAGTAGTAGCTGTATTTTCATTACCGAGAGAGATGTCTCCGGTTGTTGTTGCTAGGTTAGTGTTGTTTAGTCCTAGAGTTTTACCACGTACTAGAGCGTTATTGCTTGCAGAAGCATTAACACCTGTTAGGCTAACTGTTTCATTTGCGGTAATGGTTAAGTTCGCACTTGTAGCATTAACTGTCGCTTGGTTAACTCTTACGTTATTACCAGCTAGAGTTACAGCCGTACCACAAACTAATGAGCCATTAGTGATATTTAACTCTGCTGTAGCTGTAGCATTAACCGCACCCTTCGCAGATACTGCTGAAGTGTTATCAAGGTTAATGTTTTGTGCTTTAAGGTTTAGAGCTTCATTGCTTCTAATGCTTGAATTAGTTGCATTGATGTCTTTACCTACATTAATAGCTACTTCATTAGCTGCTATGTTCGTGTTAGTTGCAATTAAGCTTGCAGCTGTAGCATTCACAACTACTTTACCTTTATCTGCAGTTGCAGTTAGGTTAGTACCTACAGCGTTAATGTTACCTGCTGTAGCAGTTACATTAACTTCATTTGCTGCTGTTACTACCGAGCTGTTTAAGTCAACTGCTTGACCTGCTGAAATTACCGCACGGTTACCTGCTGTTACATTCGCATTTGGTAGAGAAACGTTACCTTCTTTAGCCTTAACGGTTACATTACCTTGGCTTGCGTTAAGCTCAGACTTACCATCTACAGCTGCTACACCTTGGATATTTTGCTCTGCAGTTAGAGTAATATCTCCTGCTTTAGCAGTGATTGGTGAGGCTGTGAAGCTGAGGTTATTGGTTGCTGTAACGTTAACATTATTCTCTGCAGTTACAGTAGTAGTGCAAAGAGTTACATTATTACCATTAAAGCTTGCATTACCTGTTGATACTACTTTAGAACCATTGGTTAAGCTGAGGTTATTGCTTGCTTTGAGGCTAACATTTGCATCAGCACCTGTAGTGGTAAATGAGGTATTAGAACCACTGATGTTATTTGCTTCAATAGCAATAGCATTGTAAGAAGTTAGGCTTGAGTTGGTTGCACATACGTCTTTACCTACACTTACTTTAACGCCAGCTGTTGGTGATTTCACAGCAACGTTTTCTAAGGTTAAGGTACCGTTAGTTGTATCTTGAGCTGTGAAGTTAACATTAGCTCCAGCTGAAGTATAAGTACCATTAGTTGCAAGAATAGCTCCAGAAGTAGATTTCACATCTATGTCTTTAGCAGCTGAAGCACTTGCATTTGCAAGGTTAATGTTATTGCTTGCTGTAACTTCTACGCTACCTGCATTTGCCGTTAAGCTTGCGTTAGGTAGAGTTAAGTTCTCACCTGCTTTAACAACAATGTTTTGTTTTGCTGTTAGCTGAGAGCCTGAACCTTTAACTACTTCACCAGTAATGTTCTTCGCCGCGTTAATCGTAATGTTGTTACCTGAGTTAATTGGTGATGCACTAAAGCTTACATTACCAGCTTGAGCATCTACAGTTACATTACCGTTTGTAGTGTTTACTGTAGTCTCGCTCAGAGTTAGATCACCTGCTTGAGCTACGAGGCTAGTGTTACCTGTTGCGTCAATGCTTGTACCGTTAGTTGCGTTTAGAGCATTTCTTGCTGTTAACTCAACATTAGAGTTATCACCTGTAGCATTAACTTTAGAGTTATTTAAGTTCAGGTTTTCAGCATTAATTACAAGGCTATCTTCTGAAGTAATGTTGGTAGTTAAGGCATTTACATCCTTACCTACAGTTACATTTACGCTACCTTGCGTTGCTGTTAGATTCGCATTAGTTGCGTTAAAGTCACCTGCAGTTGCAGTTACATTAACTTTAGCATCTTCAGCATTAGCTGACACGCTTGAACCATTGAGGTTCACGTTTTGGGCTGCAGTTAGATCTACATTACCTGTAGAAGCAGTTACTGTAGAGTTAGTTGCAGTTAGGCTACCTGAAGCAGTTACGTTTACGTTAGCTTGAGCACTTACTGTGCTGTTAGTTAAGTTAACATCAGTACCTGTTAATGCAGTGTTACCTTCAGTTGCATTAACTTTAGTATCAGTTGCAGTTAACGCACCTGTAGCCGTTACATTTGCATTAGTTGCACCTGTAACATTTGCTTTAGTTAGAGTTACGTCTGTACCTTTAACTGTAGCGTCACCTGCAGTTGCAGTAACTGTAGTGTTGTTTGCAGTTAAGGTACCTGTAGCTGTTACATTAGCGTTACCAGTTGTAGCTGAAACTGTTGTATTAGTTGCAGATAAAGCACCAGTTGAGCTTACGTTTGCATTAGTGCGAGCTGATACACAGCTGTCAGTTAGAGTTACTCCATTGCCTTTAACTGTAGCGTTACCTGCAGTTGCAGTTACTGTAGTGTTATTTGCTGTTAACGCACCTGAAGCTGTTACATTTGCGTTAGTTGCACCTGTAACATTTACTTTAGTTAGAGTTACGTCTGCACCTCTAACTGTAGCGTCACCTGCAGTTGCAGTAACTGTGGTGTTGTTTGCAGTTAAGGTACCTGTAGCCGTTACATTAGCGTTACCAGTCGTCGCTGTTACTGTAGTGTTATTTGCAGTTAAGGTACCTGTAGCTGTTACATTAGCATTCTTAGCACCAGTAACATTAGCTTTATCTAGAGTTACATCTGTACCTGATACATCAGCATCACCTGTTTTAGCGTTAACTGTTATATTAGTTGCAGATAAAGTACCTGTTGAGCTTACGTTAGCATTCACTTCAGCCGTTACACAGCTGTCAGTTAGAGTAACACCTTTACCTTTAACGCTTGCGTTACCAGAAGCTGCCTCAACATTAGTATTAGTTGCAGTTAAGGTACCTGTAGCTGTTACATTAGCATTCTTAGCACCAGTAACATTAGCTTTATCTAGAGTTACATCTGTACCCGATACATCAGCATCACCAGTTGTAGCTTTAACTGTTGCATTAGTTGCAGATAAAGCACCAGTTGAACTTACGTTTGCATTAACGTTAGCTGTTACATTGCTGTCTGCTAGAGTTACATCTGCACCTTTAACTGTAGCATTGCCTGTAGTTGCAACTAGGCTAGAGTTACTTGCTTCTAGTTTTTCCGTTGCAGTTACATTTACATTGCTATTAGCTGTAACGCTAGTATTCGCAAGAGTTACATTACTTGCATTTAGCGTTGCATTACCTGTAGCTTCAACTTTAGATTTGTTGCTGAGGCTGAGGTTGTTAGTTGCATTTAAAGTAATGTCTGCATTAGCACCAGTCGTGGTAATTGAAGTATTAGCACCTGTAATGTTAGTTGCATTAATGCTAATTGCATTAGCTGCAGTAACGTTAGAGTTAGTTGCTGTTACATCTTGACCTACAGTTACATTTACACCACCTGCAGTCACAACAATGTTACTGTTAGTTGCAGTTAGGTTGCCATTAGTTGCTGTTAGATTAATTTGTGCATCTTGAGCTTTAGCAGTTACATTGCTGTTATCAAGGTTGATATTGTTAGCAGCATTTAGCTCAACATTTTCTTTTTCTGCGTTAACTTTAGTGTTAGTTAAGCTAATGTTATTGCTTGCAGTTAAGTTCGATGTAGTTGAAGCATTAACTGTTGAATTTGATAGATTTACATCTTTTGCGGCAATAGCTACCCCAGCCCCACCAGAAGTGAGGTTTAGAGTTTGGCCAGTTACATTGCCTTTTGCTTTAACTTCAATTGATTGGTTAGCTACTAGAGTTGCATTATCTGCATCTACATTACCTACAGTAGCATTTACACCAATTGTTGTTGCAGCATTTAATACAGTGTTATTAATGCTTACGTTTTGTGCCGTTACGTTAATTGAACGGTCAGCACGTAAGTTAGTACTGTCAGTGATATTAACTGTACCATTAGGAGCACTTAAGTTAAGGTCTTGACCTGCTTTAACTTTTGTTTCTGAGAGGTTAACACCTTTATCACCAGATACACTTACATCTTTACCTGCAACTAAGCTTGTTTTGCTGAGGTTAGTTGTTTGTGTACTTAGGTTACCTAAAGAGATTTCTCCTTTAGTTGCTGCTAAAGTACCTTCAGTTATATCAATTGAGCTACCACGTACAAAGGTGTGGTTAGCTGCTTTAGCATCTACTTTTGTGAGGTTCACACTAGTATTTGCTTTAATTGTTATATTCTCGCTAGTAGCGTTAATTGTTGCTTGGTTTACTTTAACGCTGTTACCTGCAAGAGTGGTTGCCGTACCACAGATTAGGGCGTTGTTGCTAATATTTAGCGCCGAAGTAGCAGTTGCATTAACTTCACCTTTAGCTGACACTGCAGAAGTGTTGTCAAGGTTAATGTTATTTGCTTTAAGGTTGAGAGCGTCATTGCTTCTAATGCTTGAATTAGTTGCATTGATGTTCTCACCTACATTAATTGCTACTGCATTAGCAGCTATGTTCGAGTTAGTCGCAATTAAGCTACTTGTAGTAGTGTTAACTACAACTTTACCGTCAGTTGCTGTTGCAGTGAGGTTAGTACCAACAGCATTAATGTCACCTGCTGTTGCAGTTACATTAACTTCATTTACTGCTTTAACTACCGAGCTGTTTAAGTCAACAGCTTTACCTGCTGAAATTACCGCACGGTCACCAGCTGTTACATTAGCATTAGGTAGAGAAACGTTACCTGCTTTAGCGTTAACAATTACATTACCACTGCTTGCGTTAAGCTCTGATCTACCACCTTTAACCGCAACACCTTGGATGTTTTGCTCTGCAGTTAAAGTGATATCACCTTCTTTCGAAGTAATTGGCGAAGCAGTAAAGGTTAGGTTGTTACCTGCTGTCGCATTTACATTCTTAGTTGCAGTTACAGTAGTTTGGCTTAGAATAACATTAGTTGCATTAAAGCTTGCGTTACCTGTAGATACTACTTTAGAACCCTCTGTTAGGCTGAGGTTATTCGTTGCATTCAGAGTGATATCTGAATTTGCGTTAGTAACCGTAATCGAAGTATTAGCTCCAGTAATGTTATTCGCATTAATGCTAATTGCATTCGCAGAAGTTAAGTTACTGTTAGTAGCATTTACATCTTTACCAACTTTAACGTTAATACTAGCTGTAGGCGAGTACACGCTTACATTGTCTAGAGTTAAGGTACCGTTAGCTGCATTTTCTGCAGAGAAGTTAACATTTGCAGTTTCTGATTTATAGCTACCATTAGTTGCTGTAATAGCACCTTCGCTTGAATTTACATCAATGTTTTGAGATGCATTAGCTGTAGCGTTAGTTAAGTTAATGTTATTAGTTGCATTAACTGTTACGCTACCTTCCTTAGCTGTGAGGCTTGCATTAGGTAGACTTAGGTTCTCACCTGCTTTAACAACAATGTTTTGTTCAGCTGTTAATTGAGATCCTGAACCTTCCACTACTTCACCAGTAATGTTCTTCGCAGCGTTAATAGTAATGTTGTTACCTGAGTTAATTGGTGATGCACTAAAGCTTATATTACCAGCTTTAGCATCTACGCTTACATTACCTGCTTTGGTAGTTACGTTAGTGTTGCTTAGCGTTAGGTTACCTTGTTGTGCTACTAGGCTTGCATTACCTTGTGCTTCGATTCTTGATTTATTCGTTGCATTAAGGTTATTCGTTGCATTTAACTCAACATTAGAACCTGCACCTGTTGCATTAACAATTGTGTTATTGAGGTCAATGTTTTGGGCTTTAACTACTAGGCTATCACGCGAAGTGATGTTCGTAGTAGTTGAGCTTACATTGTTACCTACGGTTACATTAACACTTCCGTTAGTTGCACTAATGTTAGCGTTAGCTGTAGTTAAATCACCTGTAGTTGCAGTTACATTAACCTTAGCTCCATTAGCATTAGCTGACACACTTGAACCATTTAAGGTTACGTTGTCTTGAGCTTTAAGGTCAGCATTACCAGCAATTGCCGTTACTGTAGTGTTAGTTGCAGTTAAGTTAGCTGTTGCACTTACGTTTACGTTAGTTTGAGCACTTACTGTGCTGTTAGTTAAGTTAACTTCACTACCTGTTAATGCAGTGTTGCCTGCAGTTGCTTCAACTTTAGTATCAGTTGCAGTTAAGCTACCTGTAGCCGTTACATTTGCATTGGTTACACCTGTAACATTTGCTTTAGTTAGAGTTACGTCAGTACCTTTAACATCTGCACTACCCGTCTTAGCTGAAACTGTAACATTAGTTGCAGTTAAAGTACCTGAAGCATTAACACTTGCATTACCTGCAGCCGTTACCGTGCTGTTAGTTAGAGTTACAGCAGTACCTTTAACATCAGCATCACCATTTGCAGCTGAAACTGTAGTATTAGTTGCAGTTAAAGTACCAGAAGCATTAACACTTGCATTACCTGCAGCCGTTACAGTGCTGTTAGTTAGAGTTACGTCAGTACCTTTAACATCCGCACTACCAGTCTTAGCTGAAATTGTTGTGTTAGTTGCATTTAACGTACCTGACGCATTAACACTTGCATTAACTTGTGCAGTTACACAGCTGTTATTTAGTGTTACATCCGCACCTTTAACATCTGCACTACCAGTCTTAGCTGTAACTGTTGTGTTAGTTGCAGTTAAAGTACCTGATGCATTAACACTTGCATTAACTTGTGCTGTTACACAGCTGTTATTTAGTATTACATCCGCACCTTTAACATCTGCACTACCAGTCTTAGCTGTAACGGTTGTGTTAGTTACATTTAAAGTACCTGACGCATTAACACTTGCATTACCTTGCGCTGTTACTGTGCTATTAGCTAAAGCAATTTCTTTTGCAGTTAACGTTGCATTACCTGTAGCTTCAACTTTAGATTTATTGCTGAGGCTTAAGTTATTGCTTGCATTTAAAGTAATGTCAGCATCAGTACCTGTAGTAGTAATTGAAGTATTAGCACCAGTAATGTTAGTTGCATTAATGCTGATTGCATCTTCTGCAGTTAGATTACTATCGGTTGCAGTTACGTCTTTACCTACAGTTAAATTTACTCCACCTGCAGTAGCAGTAATGTTACTGTTAGTTGCAGTTAAGTTACCTGAAGTCGCAGTTACATTAACTTTAGCGTCGTTACCATTAGCAGATACACTTGAACCAATTAAGTTCACGTTATTTGCTGCTTTAAGGTCTGCATTACCTTGCGTTGCGTTAACTGTAGAGTTAGTTACATTTAAGTCAGTTGCTGACTCAAGTTTAACGTTCTTAGTTGCATTAACGCTTGAGTTAGTTACATTAACAGTTTTACCAGATAGGCTGGTATTAGCTGTAGAGTTAATGCGTGAAGAATTAGTTACATCTAAGCTTGCTTGAGCTGTAACTGTAACATTAGCACTTGTACCTGTAGCATTTACAGTTGTATTGCTGAGGTTAACGTTGTTAGCGTTAAGAGCTAAATCATCACGAGCAGTAATGTTACTGTCTGTTGCATTAATATTTTGGCCAACTTGAACTTTAACGCTACCTGCAGTTGCCTTTAGGTTACTGTTAGTTGCTGTCAAGTTACCGTTAGTTGCAGTTACATTAACTTGAGCGTTTGCTGCTTTCGCAGTTACATTGCTGTTAGCAAGGTTGATGTTGTCACCTGCGTTTAGCTCAACATTAGCTTTTTCTGAGTTAACTGTAGTGTTAGCTAAGCTAATGTTAGTCGTTGCTGTTAGGTTAGCTTTGTCGCTAGCGTTAACCGTTGAGTTAGTTAGATTTACCTGATTTGCGGCAATAGCTACCCCAGCCCCACGGGAAGTGAGGTTGAGAGTTTGGCCAGTTACATTGCCTTGAGTAGCTTTAACTTCAATTGAGCCGTTTGCTACTAGAGTTGCATTTTCTGCATCTACATTGTTCTCAGTTGCAATAACACCAATTGTTGTTGCTGCATTTAATACGGTGCTATTAATGCTCACGTTTTGTGCCGTTACGTTAATTGAACGGTCAGCACGTAAGTTAGTACTGTTAGTGATATTAACTGTACCATCTGGAGCACTTAGGTTAATGTCTAAACCAGCTTTAACTGTAGTTTGTGAAACATTAACAAACTGGTTACCACGTAGACTTACATTACCGTGATTTGCAGTTAAAGTCGTCACACCTGAGATGTTAGTTCTCGTCGTATTTGCATCACCAACAGACACATCACCTTTAGTTGCTTCTAAAGTCCCTTCAGTTACATCAATTGAGCTACCACGGACAAAGGTGTTGTTAGCTGCTTTAGCCGTAGTGCTTGTTAAGTTAACTGCTTTAGTTGCAGCAATAGTAATGTTCTCACCTGTTGCACTAACTGTAGCTTGGCTAACTGTTACGTTATTACCAGCTAGAGTTACATCTGTACCACAAACTACAGAGCCATTAGAGATATTTAACTCAGCTGTAGCTGTAGCATTAACTTTACCTTGGCTTGATTGAGCTTTAGTGTTGTTTAAGTTAATGTTTTTCGCTTTAAGGTCTAGATCTGCAGTACTACTAATGTTTGTATTAGTTGCATTGATATCTTCACCTACATTAATTGCTACGGTGTGAGCAGAGATATTGCTGTTAGTTGCAATTAAGCTTGCCTGTGTAGCATTCACTACTACTTTACCGTTAGTTGCAGTAGCTGTTAGGTTCGTACCTACAGCGTTAATGTTGCCTGCAGTTGCAGTTACATTAACTTCATTTGCAGCTTTAACTACTGAGCTATTTAAGTCAACTTGGTTACCTGCAGAGATTACCGCACGATTACCAGCTGTTACATCAGCATTAGGTAGAGAAACGTTACCAGATTTAGCTGTAACTGTTACATTACCTAGACTTGCGTTAAGCTCAGATCTACCACCCGCAAGCGCAACACCTTGGATGTTTTGCTCTGCAGTTAAGGTGATGTCACCTGCTTTAGAAGTAATTGGCGAAGCAGTGAAGGTTAAGTTGTTACTTGCTGTCGCATTTACATTCTTAGTTGCAGTTACAGTTGTTTCACTTAGAGTTACATCTGTACCTGTTAAGCTTGCATTGCCTGTTGAAGTAACTCTTGTTTTATTACGTAAGCTTAGGTTTTCTCTAGCAGTTAGGCTAACATCAGAATTAGTACCTGTAGCATTAACTTCAGTGTTACTTAGATCAATATTACTTGCTTTAATTGCTAAAGCTTCTTTAGCAGTAATGTTGCTATCAGTAGCAGTTACATTTTCTCCTACTGTTACATCTACACCACCTTGAGTTGCCGTAATATTGCTGTTAGTTGCATTTAAGCTACCTACAGTTGCCGTTAGGTTAACTTTAGCACCATCTGCATTTGCAGCTACATTAGTGTTATTTAAGTTAAGGTCTTGAGATGCTGTTAAATCTACATTACCTGTAGTTGCCGTAACTGTAGTGTTAGTTGCGTTTAAGCTACCTTTTGCACTTACGTTTACGTTATTACTTGCATTTACTGTACTGTTAGTTAAGTTAACATCAGTACCAGTTAGAGTTGTGTTACCAGCTGTAGCTTCAACTTTAGTATCAGTTGCAGTTAAAGCACCTGAAGCTGTTACATTAGCATTCTTAGCTCCTGTAACATTTGCTTTAGTTAGGCTTACTTCAGTACCTGATACATCAGCATTACCAGTCTTAGCTGTAACTGTAGTCTCAGTTGCAGTTAGAGTGCTTGATGAACTTACATTTGCGTTATTTTGAGCTGTTACACAGCTGTTAGTTAAAGTAACACCAGCACCTTTAACAGTCGCGTTACCAGCAGTAGCTTCAACGTTAGTTCCAGTTGCTGTTAAGCTACCTGAAGCTGTTACATTAGCGTTCTTAGCTCCTGTAACATTTACTTGCTCTAAAGATACTACTGTACCTGATACATCTGCATCACCATCCTTAGCTGTAACTGTAGTATCAGTTGCAGTTAGGGTACTTGATGAGCTTACATTTGCGTTATTTTGAGCTGTTACACAGCTGTTAGTTAGAGTAACACCTGCACCTTTAACAGTAGCATTACCTGATGTAGCTTCAACGTTAGTTCCAGTTGCATCTAGTGCACCTGAAGCTGTTACATTAGCATTGTTTGCACCTGTAACATTTACTTTGTTTAAGGTTACGTCAGTACCTGATACATCAGCATCACCTGTTGTAGCCTTAACTGTAGTATTAGTTGCAGTTAAAGTATCAGTTGAGTTTACGTTAGCATTAACGTTCGCAGATACACAGCTGTCAGTTAGAGTAACTCCATTACCTTTAACGTTAGCGTTACCTTCAGTTGCAATAACTTTAGTTTCAGTTGCAGTTAAGGCACCTATAGCTGTTACATTAGCGTCACCAGTTGCAGCCGTAACTGTAGTATTAGTTGCAGTTAAAGCACCTGTTGAGCTTACATTTGCATTAGTGTTAGCTGTTACACAGCTGTCAGTTAGAGTAACTCCTTTACCTTTAACAGTTGCGTTACCTGTAGATGCGGTTACTGTAGTGTTATTTGCAGTTAATGCATCTGTAGCAGTTACATTCGCATTCTTAGCACCTGTAACATTTACTTTCTCTAGAGACACTACTGTACCTGCAACGTCAGCATCACCTGTTGTAGCTGAAACTGTTGTATTAGTTGCGGTTAAAGCACCAGTTGAGCTTACATTTGCATTAACGTTAGCTGTTACACTGCTGTTATTTAATGTTACATCTGCACCTTTAACATCCGCACTACCAGTCTTAGCTGTAACTGTTGCTTTAGTTGCAGTTAAAGCACCTGATGCATTAACAGTTGCATTAACTTGAGCCGTTACTGTGCTATTAGTTAAAGCAATATCTTTTGCATTTAAGCTTGCGTTACCTGCTTCTGCAGTAACTGTAGTGTTATCTACATTTAGCTTGTTAGTTGCATTTAGCGTTGCATTACCTTTAGCGTCAACTTTAGATTTACTGCTGAGGCTTAGGTTATTAGTAGCATTTAAAGTAATGTCAGCATTATCACCAGTTGTGGTAATTGAAGTATTAGAACCAGTAATGTTGCTTGCATTAATGCTAATTGCATCTTTTGCTGTTAGGTTACTATCGGTTGCATTTACATCTTTACCAACTTTAACGTTAATACCAGCTGTAGGCGAGTACACGCTTACATTGTTTAGAGTTAAGGTACCGTTAGTTGCATCTTCAGCTGAGAAGTTTACACTCGCAGATTCTGATCTATAACTACCGTTAGTTGCTGTAATAGAACCTTTGCTTGAGTTTACATCAATGTTTTGCTCAGCATTAGCTTTAGCGTTAGTTAAGTTAATGTCATTAGTTGCATTAACAGTTACACTACCTGCTTTAGCATTGAGGCTAGCATTAGGTAGACTTAAGTTCTCACCTGCTTTAACAACAATGTTTTGTGTAGCAGTTAACTCAGAACCTTTACCGTCTACTACTTCACCTGTAATGTTCTTCGCTGCGTTAATCGTAATGTTGTCACCAGAGTTAATTGGTGACGCACTAAAGCTTACATTACCAGCTTTAGCATCTACGCTTACATTACCTGCAGTTGTAGTTACACAAGTGTTGCTTAGCGTTAAGTTACCTTTTTGTGCTACTAGGCTTGCATTACCTTGTGCTTCGATTCTTGAGTTATTCGTTGCATTGAGGTTATTAGTTGCATTTAATACAACATCTGAACCTGTAGCTGTAGCATTAACTATAGTGTTATTTAAGTCAATGTTTGCAGCTTTAATAGTTAGATTATTAGCTGCTGTAATATTTGTGTTACGAGCATTTACATCTTGCCCTACGCTAACATTTACGCTACCTTTAGTTGCGGTAATGTTAGCGTTTGTTGCATTCAGACTACCTGTAGTAGCTGTGAGGTTAACTTTAGCACCTTCAGCATTAGCTGACACACTTGAACCGTTTAAGTTCACGTTACCTTGAGCTTTAAGGTCTGCATTACCTTGCGTTGCATTAACTGTAGAGTTAGTTACATTTAAGTCAGTTGCTGACTCAAGTTTAACGTTCTTAGTTGCAGCTACGCTTGAGTTAGTTACATTAACACTATTACCAGTTAAAGTCGTGTTCGCTGTAGAGCTAATGCGTGAAGCATTTGTTACATCTAAGCTTGCTTTAGCTGTAACTGTAACATTTGCACTTGCACCTGTAGCATTTACAGTTGTGTTGCTGATGTTAACGTTGTTAGCGTTAAGAGCTAAATCATCACGAGCAGTAATGTTACTGTCAGTTGCATTAATGTTTTGTCCAACTTGAACTTTAACGCTACCTGTAGTTGCAGTTAGGTTACTGTTAGTTGCTGTTAAGTTACCGTTAGTTGCGGTTACATTAACTTGAGCGTTTTGTGCGTTTGCAGTTACATTGCTATTAGCAAGGTTGATGTTGTCATCTGCATTTAGCTCAACATTAGCTTTTTCTGAGTTAACTGTTGTGTTAGTTAAGCTAATGTTAGTCGCTGCTGTTAGGTTAGCTTTGTCGCTAGCGTTAACCGTTGAGTTAGTTAGATTTACCTGATTTGCGGCAATAGCTACCCCAGCCTCACGAGAAGTGAG
>NZ_NRJH01000023.1 GCF_003585925.1 Psittacicella melopsittaci | reverse complement strand
ATCTTCAACTCTTCTATTTCAAAATAGATAAATTTATAATAGTTAAATATTATAATTAAGATTACTTATAAATTTTGTTCGGTTTAGATTTTGTTTTTAACATTCTTTAAACCTGTATTAACAGAAGTGTAACTATGAGCAAAGTAGATTTAGAAGTTAATGACAATACAGTAGATAGTCTATTAACTACAAAAGAGTTAGTAGAACTAGTTACTGAAAATATAAGAGAGTCTGATAATGCACTTTTTTCTAAATTAGGTAAAACTGAATTAGATGCGACAACAAAAGCTCTTCTAAATGCATGGAGCGAAACAGTTGAAGAAGTAATATTATCAGGTCAAAAAGTACGTTTCAGTAATTTTGGCTCATTTAGTACAAAATATTATCCGGAACGTAGTTTTACAAATCCTTTAACTAAAAAAGAAGGTGTTGCACGTGCTCATGTAAATGTTGCATTCAAGCCTTCGAGTGTTTTAAAAGATGCTATCTCTTCTAACCACGTATTAGTTAAAGCTCATGAGAAATTAGCTAAATCTAAGTCTAAAAAATAATCTTAAGTTTAATTAAGACAGTATGTGAGATTATTAATTAGCATTATTTACTAATTAATTCCAATATCAGGGATTTTTATCAAAATGAATTTTAAGGTGCGTTAGAATGGGTAGCAAATCTAGTAAAGTGAAAAATACTCTAGAAGCAAAAGACTCTATCAAAATTAGAGTGGGTGAACTACTATCAGTTGGTGGATTTATCGAACTTTTCTACGATAAATTACGAACTTCTAGTAATCCTGAACTAAAATCGTTAAGTAAACAAGCAGCAAAAGAATTGCATACTTTATTAGTTAAAAGTATTGCACAAGCTTTATTAGCAGGACGTAAAGTAAGATTTAAAGAACTAGGTACTTTCTCAACAAAATACCGTGGTCCTCGTACTTTCCGTACTCCTAAAGATCCAAAAGCTAAAATCAATTCGCCTGCAACTGTTACGGTACAATTTAAATTATCTACTAATTTAAAATATCGTATCCAACTAAACGATGCATTAGTTGAGGCACATGAAAAAGCTGCTGCAAAAGCAGCTAAATAATATAAAGGTAAAAAGTCGCTTATGCGACTTTTTATTTTTTTATCCAAAAAAGAACATCTGTTTTGTGATAAAATAGCAAACGTTATCGTGCTGGGATTTTCACCACACTTTTAAAATTATTACGTATTTAAAGTTCTATGAGTTCAATTAAAAGTACTGCAGAAATTCGTCGTGGCTTTTTAGACTTCTTTCAAAAAAAAGGACATCAAGTTGTTCCTTCAAGTCCTTTAGTGCCTGAAAATGATCCGACATTACTGTTTATCAATGCTGGTATGAACCAGTTTAAAAACGTGTTTCTAGGTTTAGAAAAAAGACCATATACACGTGCTACAACTGCACAACGTTGTGTGCGTGCAGGTGGTAAGCATAATGACCTAGAAAACGTTGGTTTTACGGCTCGTCACCATACATTTTTTGAAATGATGGGTAACTTCTCTTTTGGTGACTACTTTAAACAAGACGCTATTCATTTTGCTTGGGAGTTTTTAACTTCTCCAGATTATTTAGCTTTAGATCCAAATCGTTTAACAGTAACGGTTTACCATACAGACGATGAAGCTTATAATATTTGGGCTGATGAAATTGGGGTACCAAAAGAGCGTATTGTTCGCATTGGCGACAATAAAGGTGCTGAATATGAATCAGACAACTTCTGGCAAATGGGTGACACAGGTCCATGTGGTCCATGTACAGAAATTTTCTATGACCATGGTCCAGAAATTTGGGGTGGTCCTCCAGGTTCGGCAGAAGAAGACGGTGACCGTTTTATTGAAATTTGGAACATAGTATTCATGCAATTTAACCGTCGTGAAGATGGTACTATGGAAAAATTACCTCGCCCTTCAGTAGATACAGGGATGGGGATCGAACGTGTTGCAGCTATTAAACAACATGTAAACTCTAACTACGATATAGATATTTTCAAATATTTAATTCAACGTGCTGCTCAATTAACTGGGGTTGAAGTAAATAAAGAAACACGTCAATCATTAAATGTAATTGCTGACCATATTCGTTCTTGTACTTTCTTAATTGGTGACGGTGTAATACCTTCAAATGAAGGTCGTGGTTATGTATTACGTCGTATTATTCGTCGTGCGATTCGTCACGGTTATTTACTAGGTGTAAGAGGAACCTTCTTCTACAAACTAGTAGATGATGTAATCAAAGTAATGGAAGATGCGGCTAGCTACCTAGATACATCAGTTAAAAAAGAATTTATTGCAAAAATTCTCCGTCTTGAAGAAGAACAATTTGCAAGAACCATTGAACGTGGTATTAACTTATTAAATGATGTAATTAGTACGCTAAAAGAAAAAGGTGAAACAGTTATCCCTGGTGATGTTGCCTTCACTCTATTAGATACTTTTGGTTTCCCACTCGATCTAACAATTGATATTTGTAAGGAAAATGGCTTAACTGTAGATATAGCTGGTTTCGAAGCTAAAATGGCTGAACAAAGAAAATTAGCTAAAGCTAATAGTAAGTTTACAGTTAATTATGGTGATGTAATTAAAACTGATTTAGTTACAGAATACGATTTCTACAATAACAATTCATTAGAATCAACAGCAACAGTAACGGCAATTTACCAAGGCGATAGACTTGTAGAGTCAGTGTCTTCTGGTGATGAGGCTGTGATTATTACCGATATTTCTCCATTCTATGGTGAGTCAGGTGGTCAAGTAGGTGATACAGGGACAATTAAAAATGATCAATTAATTTTTGATGTAACTGATACACAAAAATATGCTCTTGCTTTAGGTCACCATGGTAAAGTTGCAGCAGGTGAAGTAAGAGTTGGTGATCGTGTAGAATTAGAAGTAGACGCTGATCGTCGTAAAGCTATAGTTTTACACCACTCGGTAACTCACTTACTCCACTCGGCAGTAAGAGAAGTTTTAGGTGAACATGTACACCAAAAAGGTTCATTAAATACTTTTGGTGTTTCTCGTTTTGATATTAGTAACCCAGAAGCTTTATCTATTGAGCAAATGTTACGCATTGAATCTTTAGTTAACCAACATATTCGTGCAAATCACCCTGTGGTTATTCGCGAAATGTCAATGGAAGAAGCTAAGGCTTTAGGAGCACAGGCATTATTTACAGAAAAATATGGTGATGTAGTGCGTGTGGTTATGATGTCAGAATGGTCAATTGAACTTTGTGGTGGTCTTCATGTGGCTTCTACAGGGGAAATTGGTTTATTCAAACTTCTTTCTGATTCAGGTATTTCAGCTGGTGTACGTCGTTTAGAGTATGTTGCAGGTGATCTTGCAATTCAATACATGCAACGTGACTCAGTATTATTACGCGAGTTAACAGAATTAGCAGCTAAACCTAAAACAGAATTAGCAGCAGCTATTACTTCTAGCCAAGCTCGTATTAAAGAATTAGAAAAATATGCTGATTCTATGAAAGAACAATTAGCATTACAACAAGTAGATGCTCTTCTGGTGCAAAGTGAAAAAGTAGCAGATGCGCAATTAGTATTTGTTAAACTAAATGATTTAGATGTTAAATCATTAAAAGCTGTTGCATTTGAATTAGCAAATCGCGTGCAAACCAAAGGTGTATTTGTTTTAGCGAACGTAAATAAAGAAGGTGCAGGTAACTTATTAGTTGCAATTAAAGGCTTAACTGATAAATTAAATGCAGGTAATTTAGTACGTGAGTTAGCAGGTAGACTAGGCGGTAAAGGTGGTGGTAAAGCAGACCAAGCAATGGGTTCATTTACTGACTATGATCACCTCGTTGAAGAGCTAAATAAAATGAAAGAAGAGGTAAAATCTCAACTATAGTAATTCCTTTAGGGATTTAAGATTATGGCTAAATTGTTAATTAAGCGTAAAGTAGGGCAACGTATCAGAATAAATGCTGATATTGAAATAATAGTTGCTAAAACATCATCAAAAAGTGTCAATATTGTTGTTTGTTCGCCTAATAACAATTTGGTTACTATTGTTGATGATAAAACTATCGAAAAAGAAAAAGAGCCTGGCAAGTAAGCCAGGTTCTTTTTTTGTCAAAAAATGATCAAAATTGGCAAATAAATTGGTAATTTGACTACTTTTTGCAGAAATAGAATGCATATTTAAATGCAGGTATAATATTTTTGTTATAATAAAACCGAAAATGCTGAGATAACTTAAAAAACATTGTATGTAAGGTTTTTTATAATGACTAAATTTAACTTTAACTGTTTTAAAGCATATGATATTCGCGGTAAGATTGGCGAAGAACTTTCAGATGAATTAGTTTATAACATAGGTAAAGCTTTAGCAGTTTATTTAAAAGCAAAAACCGTAGTTGTAGGTAGCGATATACGTTTAACCTCACCAAAATTTAAACAACTTCTTGCCAAAGGGCTCACCGAAATGGGCTGTGATGTAATTGACATTGGGCAATCAGGTACCGAAGAAATTTATTTTGCTACCAGCTTTTTAAATGCTGATGGTGGGGTACAGGTTACAGCTTCTCACAATCCAAAAGATTATAATGGTTTAAAAATTGTGGGGAAAAACTCAGTACCTTTATCTTTAGATTCAGGTTTACGTGATCTGCAAAAATTAATTGAAGAGCAGAATTTTACTCCAGCTTCTACTCCAGGAGTAGTAAGCGAAGAAAACTTACGTCCGAATTATGTCTCAAAACTTTTAAGTTTTGTCGATTTAGATGGTTTTAAACGCGATCGCAAATTAAAGCTCTTATTTAATATAGGTAATGGAGCTGCGGGAGCTACAGTTAAATACATAGCTGGTATTCTAAAACAACATCATGCAAATCTAGAGTTTGAATATCTTTTTGCTGAACCAGATGGTAACTTCCCAAATGGTATTCCTAATCCGCTTCTGGTAGAAAACCGTGAAATTACGGCTAACAAGGTTAGAGAAGTGGGAGCAGATATAGGTATTGCTTTTGATGGTGACTTTGATAGATGTTTCTTTTTTGATGAAAATGGGAACTTTGTTGAAGGCTACTACATTTGTGGCTTATTAGCTAAAGCCTTTTTAGATAAAAATCCAGGGCAAACTATTGTTTACGAGCCACGTTTACTTTGGAATAGTGAACAAGTTATTCAAGATAATGGCGGTAAAGCGGTATTATCTAAATCAGGGCACAGCTTTATTAAGCAAAAAATGCGCGAACACCAAGCAATTTACGGTGGAGAGTTATCAGCACACCATTATTTCAGAGATTACTACCTCAGTGACTCAGGAATGATTCCTTGGTTATTAATTGTAGAATTATTACAAAAATCTCAACTTAACTTATCTGACTTAGTAAGTAGTATGAGAGAACAGTTCCCTTGTTCAGATGAAATGAACTTTAAGGTAGCTGATGCTAAGGCTGCTATAGCTCGCGTAGAAGAGTTCTTTGCCCAAGATGAAAAAGAAATTAGTACAGTTGACGGTATAAGTTACGATTTTGGCAACTGGCGTTTCAATATTCGTATTTCTAATACCGAGCCTCTATTAAGATTAAATGTAGAATCGCGAGGCGATGCTAAGTTAGTTGAAGAAAAAGTAGCTCTAATTAGCAATATAATTACAGCAAAATAAAGAAAAGGAAAAAGAATGAAAGTTGTTATTCCTGTAGCTGGTTTAGGTACACGTATGTTACCAGCTACTAAAGTAATTCCTAAAGAGATGTTAAATGTATTTGATCGTCCAATGATACAATACATTGTAGATGAATGTGCAGCTGCGGGAATTAAAGAAGTGGTGTTAGTAACTCACTCATCAAAAACTGCGATCGAAAATCACTTTGATACGCAATTTGAACTTGAACATACTTTAGAAAAACGTGTAAAACGTCAACTTTTAGATGAAGTTAGAAGTATTACCCCTCCAGGAGTTACTTTAATTCATGTACGTCAAGGTAATGCTTTAGGTTTAGGACATGCGATTTCTTGTGCTCGCCCTATTATTGGTGATGAGCCTTTTGCTGTAGTTTTACCAGATGTGCTTTTAGCTTACTTTACGGCAAATCAAAAAACTGTAAATCTTGCGGAAATGATTAAACGTTTTGAGCAAACAGGTAAATCACAAATTCTTGTCGCTCCAGTACCGCAAGAAGATGTAGTTAACTACGGGATAGTACAAGTAGAAGACAACCAAGAGTTTGCGACTAATGGTCATGGCAAGATTTTACGTATTGTAGAAAAACCTGCAGTTGAAGATGCTCCATCTAATTTATCAGTAGTAGGTCGTTACGTATTTGATAAAGAAATTTGGCCTCTAATTGAAAAAACACCTCTAGGCGTAGGCGGAGAAATTCAACTTTCAGATGCAATTGATATGCTAATCGAACGTAAAGATGTAGAAGCATATTTAATGCAAGGTGAAAGCTTTGACTGTGGTTCTAAAGTAGGTTATTTTGAAGCCTTTGTTGAATATGCTTTACAAAGTAAAGCTAATGGCAAAGACGTTCGTGCCGCTTTAGAAAATATAGTTAACAAATACAATATTAAGTAATTTAAGCAACTGCGATAAATTTTTTTATCGCAGTTGAATTTTTTTATAAAAATACCTTGCATGATAGTTGTTGGTATGCTATAATATCCGAGTCATTTTTAATATTAAAAAATGATCAAAAGGACTATGAGTCCTTTGTTTTTATTTGAAATACGTGCAATTTATTAAATTGACTTAAGACTAAGCAATGAGCGTTGTGGGCAATAAGCTAGCAAGGCTTTATTTATGTCTTCAATTTAATAAGATTGGTAATTAATTAACAAACAAAATTTAGCGGAGCATCATAACATGATCCAAACACAAAGTATGCTGACTGTGGCAGACAACTCTGGTGCACGTCGCGTAATGTGTATTAAGGTTCTAGGTGGCTCACACCGTAGATATGCGGCTGTAGGTGATATCATCAAAGTAACTGTGAAAGAAGCAATTCCTCGCGGTAAAGTTAAAAAAGGTGATGTATTAAAAGCTGTGGTTGTGCGCACCAAGAAAGGCGTTCGTCGTCCAGACGGTTCAGTAGTTCGTTTCGACGGTAACGCTTGTGTTATCTTAAACAACAACACAGAACAGCCAATCGGTACTCGTATTTTCGGACCAGTAACTCGTGAATTACGTTCAGAAAAATTCATGAAAATTATTTCACTAGCACCGGAAGTACTATAAGGAGAATTTGAAATGGCTAATAAAATTCGTTCAAACGACGAAGTAGTACTAGTAGTAGGTAGCGAAAAAGCTGGTAAAGGTCAGCGTGGTCGTGTATCTAAAGTATTACCAAACGGTAAATTAATTGTAACAGGTTTAAACTTAGTTACTAAACATGAGCGTCCAAACCCTCAATTAGGTATTGAAGGTGGTCGTACAACTAAAGAAGCTCCAATTGATGCTTCAAATGTTGCAATTTGGAACCCAGCTACACAAAAAGCTGATCGTGTAGGTTTTAGATTTGAAGACGGTAAAAAAGTTCGTTACTTTAAATCTACTGGTGAAACTATTAAATAATTTATAAATATTGGAGTTAATGATGGCGAAACTGCATGATTACTACAAAAATGAAGTGGTAAGCAAATTACAGAGCCAATTCGGATTTAAATCTGTCATGCAAGTCCCTCGAATCGAGAAGATTACCCTGAACATGGGTGTGGGCGAAGCAATTTCAGATAAGAAAATCTTAGAAAACGCAGTAGCTGACTTAACAGCTATTTCTGGTCAAAAACCTTTAGTGACTAAAGCGCGTAAATCTGTTGCTGGCTTCAAAATCCGTCAAGGTTATCCTATCGGTGCTAAAGTTACTTTACGTGGCGAACGTATGTACGATTTCTTAGATAAATTAGTAAACATCGCTATTCCACGTATCCGTGACTTCCGTGGTTTATCTGCTAAATCATTCGATAAACGCGGTAACTACAGCATGGGTATCAAAGAACAGATTATCTTCCCAGAGATCGATTACGATAAAATTGATCGTCTTCGTGGTTTAGATATCACTATTACAACTACTGCTAAAAATGATAAAGAAGGTTTAGCTTTATTAGAAGCATTTAACTTCCCATTCCGCAAGTAAGGTATACCCATGGCAAAACAATCAATGAAAGCACGTGAAGTAAAACGTGTAAAATTAGCAAATAAATATGCTGCGAAACGTGCAGAGTTAAAAGCTCTGATTAGTTCTCCAAGCACATCTGATGAAGACCGTTGGAATGCTGTATTAAAATTACAAACATTACCACGTGATTCAAGCCCTAGTCGTCAACGTAATCGTTGTGCAATTACAGGTCGTCCTCGTGGCTACCAACGTAAATTCGGTTTAAGCCGCACAAAAATTCGTGAATTAGCGATGAGCGGTGAAATCCCAGGACTTCGTAAAGCTTCTTGGTAATTTCCACTTTTAACGTAACAAATTTTAGATCGGAGACAAGCAAATGAGTATGCAAGATCCAATCGCAGATATGTTAACCCGTATTCGTAACGGTCAAGCTGCGAGAAAAGAAACTGTAACTTTGCCATCTTCTAAGCTAAAAGTGGCGATTGCCAAAGTGCTTAAAGAAGAAGGTTACATTGAATCATATGAAACAACTGATTCAGTAAAATCTGAATTAACAATTAAATTAAAATACTTCCAAGGTAAAGCTGTTGTTGAAAGCATCAAACGTGTAAGCCGTCCTGGTTTACGTATCTATAAAGGTAAAGATGCTCTTCCTACAGTAATGGGTGGACTAGGTATTGCAATCGTGTCTACTTCAAAAGGTGTTATGACTGATCGTCTAGCTCGTAAAGAAGGCTTAGGCGGTGAAATCATTTGCTTTGTAGCTTAATATATAAGGAGTTCTAATGTCTCGTGTAGCAAAAACACCAGTTAGCATTCCTTCAGGCGTTGAAGTAAATGTTAACGGTCAATTAGTAACAGTTAAAGGCCCTAAAGGTTCTTTAGAATTAAACGTAAATTCACAAGTTTCTGTAGCAGTGGAAGACGGTCACGTATCATTTAACTGGAATGGTCGTGAAGAAGGCGTTTCTTCTGAACAAGCTGGTACTGCTCGTGCATTAATCAATAACATGGTGAAAGGTGTTTCTGAAGGTTTCACAAGATCTTTATTATTAAAAGGTGTTGGTTACCGTGCTTCTGTTAAAGGAAACACAATTAGCTTAGCTTTAGGTTATTCACACCCAATCGAACACGTTCTACCAGAAGGTGTTACAGCTGAATGCCCTAGCCAACAAGAAATCGTATTAAAAGCGATCGATAAACAATTAGTTGGTCAACAAGCTGCAATCATTCGTGCTTACCGTAAACCAGAACCTTATAAAGGTCACGGTGTTCGTTACGGTGACGAAGTTGTGCGCATTAGAGAAGTTAAGAAAAAATAATAAGGTAATACCATGGATAAAAAATCTGCTAGAATTCGTCGTGCTACAAGCACACGTAAACACTTGCAAACTCTTGGTGTGAACCGTTTAGTAGTTTTCCGTACTTCACGCCACATTTATGCGCAAGTAATTTCACCAGAAGCTAAAGTATTAGCATCTGCATCTACTGTAGAAAAAGCTTTAGCATCTCAATTAAAATACACAGGTAACGTAGAAGCAGCAGCTTTCGTTGGTAAAACTGTAGCTGAACGTTTATTAAGCAACAACTTTGACGGCAAAATCGCATTTGACCGTTCAGGTTTTAAATATCACGGTCGTGTAAAAGCATTAGCAGACGCTGCTCGTGAAGCTGGTCTTAAATTCTAATTGGAGTCAAAATAAAAATGGCGAATGTAGAAAATAAAGCAGGCGAGCTGCAAGAAAAACTAATTAACGTTTACCGTGTTTCTAAAACTGTAAAAGGTGGTCGTGTATTTAGTTTTGCTGCTCTAACTGTAGTAGGCGACGGTAAAGGTCGCGTTGGTTTTGGTTATGGTAAAGCAAAAGAAGTTCCTGCAGCTATTCAAAAAGCTATGGAACAAGCTCGTCGTAACCTAATTTATGTTGAATTAAATGGTACTACGTTATTCCACCCAGTGAAAGGTTCTCACACAGGTTCTAATGTTTACATGCAACCTGCGTCAGAAGGTACAGGTATCATCGCAGGTGGTGCGATGCGTGCTGTATTAGAAGTAGCTGGCGTTCACAACGTATTAGCAAAAGCATACGGTTCTACAAACAAACGTAATGTGGTTCGTGCAACAATTAAAGCTTTAGCAGCAGTAAGCTCTCCAGCTCAAGTTGCAGCGAAACGTGGTAAAACTGTTGAAGAAATTTTGGGGTAATTTAAGATGACTAAAAAAATCCGTGTAACCCAAACTAAAAGTTCAATTGGTCGTTTACCAAAACACATTGCTACTTTAAAAGGGTTAGGTTTACGTAGAATCCGTCACTCAGTTGAGTTAGAAGATACTCCTGCAGTGCGTGGTATGGTAAACAAAGTTTACTATATGGTTAAAGTTGAGGAGCTATAAAATGTCAAATGGTTTAACTCTAAATACTTTAAGCCCTGCAGCTGGTTCTAAAACTGCACCTAAACGTTTAGGTCGTGGTATCGGTTCAGGTCTAGGTAAAACATCTGGTAAAGGTCACAAAGGTCAAAACGCTCGTAAATCAGGCGGTGTACGTCGTGGTTTCGAAGGTGGTCAAATGCCTTTATACCGTCGTTTACCAAAATTCGGTTTTACTTCTCGCAAGGCTTTAGTAACTGAAGAACTTCGTTTAAACGAATTAAGCAAATTAGTAAACAATGAAGTAACTCTTGAAAGCTTAAAAGCTGAAGGTTTAGTTCGTCGTAACACTAAATTTGTAAGAATCATCTTATCTGGTGAATTAAATAAAGTAGTTAACATTACTGCTAAAGCTTATACAAATTCTGATTTTGACATCACTCTTTCTGGTTCTGTACTAGAAGCTGTTAAAGCTCTAGGCGGTTCATACACTCAGAAAGGTGAATAAGAAGAATTTATTTTAGAGGGGGAACCTGCCTGCTACAGGTAGGTTCTCTTTTCTTTTTAACTTATAAGGTAAGCTATGTCTAAACCAGGTAACCAAGGATCTCAGCTGACTCCTATGCAAGAGTTACGCAGAAAGTTATGGTTCGTACTTGGAGCATTAATTGTATTCCGTATAGGTACATATATTCCAGTTCCTGGGGTAAATGCTTCAGTTTTAGCTCAAACTTTTGCGGAAAACACAGGTTCAGCATTAAACTTCTGGAACACATTTAGTGGTGGTGCTTTACAGCGTGCTTCAATATTTGCTCTTGGAATTACGCCGTACATCTCTGCGTCAATCGTGGTACAGCTATTAACAACATTTGTTCCTTCTTTAACTGAAATGAAAAAAGAAGGGGAAATGGGACGTCGTAAAATTTCAAAAATTACGCGTTACTTTACTTTAGTACTGGCTGCCGTACAGTCAGTAGTAATTAGTACAGCTTTACCATCTTATGCTCCTGGTCTTGTTCCTGTTCACGACTTTAGTTTCGTGGTAGCCGCTTCTGTTTCTTTAACAGTAGGATCATTATTCCTGATGTGGTTAGGTGAGCAAATTACAGAACGCGGTATTGGTAACGGTATCTCATTAATCGTTTTCGCTGGTATCGTATCTGGTCTTCCAGGTGCTATTATGGGCACTTTAGAACAAGCTCGTACTGAAGCTATTAGTTTACTAACATTATTTGCGATTGCGGCGATTACTTTAATTATCATTTACGCAGTTGTGTTTGTAGAGCGTTCTCAACGTCGTATTGTAATTCAATATGCACAACGCAACCAAATGATCGGTGGTCGTTATCAACAATCAGCTCCTTCTTATATTCCTTTTAAAGTGAATATGGCTGGGGTGATTCCTGCAATCTTCGCATCATCAATTATCGCCTTTATTACAACTTTTGTAACTGGTTTAGGGGCTAAATTCGATACCATGGCTACTATTGGTAACATGTTATATCCAGGCCAACCATTACAAATGGTATTATTAGCAGCGTTAATTATTTTCTTTGCATTCTTCTATACTGCTCTGCAATACAATCCGAAAGATACAGCTGAACAGCTGAAAAAATCGGGTGCATTCATTCCTGGTAACCGTCCAGGTGAGCAGACAGCTAAATTATTAGACCGTATTATGACTCGTGTTACGATGTTAGGTGGTTTATATTTAGCAATAGTTGCATTATCGCCAGAGTTCATGCGATTCTTCTACAGCTACAACGCAAGTTTTGGTGGTACATCAATCCTAATCGTGGTAGTGGTAGTAATGGACTTTGTTGGTCAAGTTCAGTCTCAAATGATGTCGAATAAATTCGGTAAAATTCTTAAAGAGTCGAACTTAGACAAATATCGTTCTAACTGGCGTTAAGAAAAATTCAAGCAATTGATTATATTTTCTGGTATAATTGGTATGCTTTAATCTTTTGAGGTTTAAAATGAAAGTAAGTGCATCAGTAAAATGCATGTGTCGTAACTGTAAAATCGTTCGTCGTCACGGTGTAGTTCGTGTAATCTGTACAGATCCTAAACACAAACAACGTCAAGGCTAATTCGACACAATTTGATTTAATGATCAACCAAGATCTTTAATGACTTATATAGGCTTAAGGATATAATGTTGATTAAAGAAAAACCAACTGTCGCTTGACAGTTGGTTTTTTATTATATTTTGACTTGAAAACAAAGAAGTTGTCCATATAAATAACTTGCAACATATTTATACAACTGTTTAATTGAATTATGACAAAAGTTAAAACATTAGGACTTGTTACTGCCTTAACAGCATCTCTATTTTTAGCAGCATGTAACAAAGATAATACAGAAACAGCAAGTACGTCAACTCCGACTCAAACTGCTTCTGCGAATATCTATGTAAAAGATTTCAATCCAACTCAAGCATTTATTAATCGTTATACTGACCGTAGCTTTGACTTTAATGCCGCTTTACCTTTATCAGGTAACTTTATTAACGTATTAAATGATTTATCTAATTCAGCACGTATTGTAAACGAAGCTCCAGAAGATCAAAAAGCTAATACGGAATTAAGAGTTCTAGCGACAACTCAAGCTCGTTTTGAAGATTATGTAAAATCTTACGCTGAAGACTCAACCGCATTTGAAAAAGATTTCCCTAACAATTCATTTAATTTAAATGATGCTAACTTCACAGCATTATTAGGGCAATTAAGCAATGGTTGTGAAGCTAATAACAATTACCAAGCAAACATTGACGAAATTAAAAAATTAGAAGTTAAAGACGAAAACGGTAATGTAGTTCCTTTCCCACAAGAAGTGGAAAATGAAATTGCTAACTGGAACCTTAACTTTAAAAATACTTGTGATTTAACTAAGTCTTTATACAGAATTGCAAGTCAACCTAACTTTAGTTATGCAGAGCTCCAAGCTCAATTAGCAGCTCAAGCTGCAGAGCAAAATGCTCCTGCACCTGCGCAAGCACCAGCTACGCAAGAAAATAACTAATTCAAGCTAAGCAACCTCTTGAGGTTGCTTTTCTTTGTTTAATAAGGCGAAAATGTTATAATATAACAACATTTTGTTCAATTTTAATTAGATTACTATGAGTATAGATTCTCCAGTATATGAAGATAAAGTGGAAGTAAAACACCACGCATTCGAATTTAATTTAGATCACTTTAACATGCGTTTAGATGCTGGTATAGCGGCAGTATTAGAGCAATACTCGCGTACTAAAATCAAAGAGTGGATCTTAGATGGGCATGTAAAAGTAGATGGTGAAGTGATTACAGATCCAGCCCACTTAATTACAGGTTATGAGTTTGTTGATGTTGAAGCACAAATTCCTGTAATTTTAACATCAGTGCCTGAAGACATTCCTATTAATGTCGTGTATGAAGATGATGATATTATCATTATCAATAAACCAAAAGATTTAGTGGTTCACCCAGGGGCAGGTAACCCACGTGGTACTTTAATGAATGCCTTACTTTTCCATTACCCAGAATTAAATAAAATTCCTCGTGCAGGGATAGTGCACCGTCTGGATAAGGATACTACTGGCTTAATGGTAGTAGCTAAGACTTTAGCTGCTCAAACAGCCCTTGTAGAGCAATTACAATCTAAAACCGTTACGCGTGAATATGAAGCTATTGCTTATGGTTTAATGACCAAAGGTGGTACGATTCGTGAACCTATTGGCAGACACCCAACTAAGCGTACAGCTATGGCTGTTGACCATAAAAATGGTAAGCCAGCGGTTACTCTTTTCCGTGTAATGGAAACCTATCGTAATTATACGCGCATACGTTTACGTCTTGAGACAGGAAGAACGCACCAAATTAGGGTACATATGTCTTATATAGCTCACCCTCTTTTAGGTGATGTAATGTATGGTGGACAAATTCGTTTACCTAAAAATGCTTTACCTGAATTAGTTGAAGTAATGCGTGCTTTTAAGCGCCAAGCTTTACATGCGGTTAAGTTATCTCTCGAACACCCTACAACAGGGGAAACCATGACTTGGGAAGTTCCTTTACCTGAGGATATGACTAAGCTTGTACAAGTATTACAAGAAGATAGAGACCTGCAAAGCAAGTAAGAGGTTATATGAGTAAAATTGAAACTATAAGTCCCCCTTGGCCTTTAAAACGGGTTAAAGCCTTTACTACCACGCGTTTTGGTGGGGTAAGTAATAATGACTTTTTTAGTTTAAATTTGGCTTCCCATGTGGGCGATGATCTTCAAGCTGTACAAGAAAACCGTGCCTTGCTCAAAGAGCAATTAGACTTACCGCATCAACCTTTATGGGTTACTCAGGTTAGTGGGGCTAATGTGCTTGAAATTCCTGTTAATGCAATGTTTGAGCAAGAGTATCTTGCCCTCAAACACAAAGATAGTAAAGACTTAGATGAGCACGAGCGCGATATTAGTAAGTTTTTCGAAGTAGATGCCTTGTATACAAGTCAAGCTAATCAAGTATGTGCTATTCTCACTGCCGATTGTGTTCCTTTACTCTTAGCTAGTGATAGTCAAGATGAAGTGGCTGCAGTGCATGCAGGTTGGCGTGGTTTAGTTGCAGGCGTAGTAGAAAATGCCGTGCAAACTTTTAAAGCCGATCAAGAGATTGATCGGAGTAATTTATATGCTTGGATAGGTCCGGCTATAGGTCCCGAGTCCTTTATTGTTGGGGCAGAAGTAGTAATGGAGTTTTGTCAAAAAGACCGCGACTTTGCCACTTGCTTTACACCTTATCCCCAAGAAAAGCATAAATGGCTAGGAAACTTGCCTAAAGTTACGGCAATTATTTTACGTAAGCTAGGTTTAAAAGAAAAAAACATTTTCTTTTCTGATATAGATACAGTGCAAGATCAACGCTTTTTCTCGCATCGCAAAGAAAAGCTAACAGGACGTTTTGCTACTTTAATTTGGTTTGAAGAGAAAAAGTAAATTTTACTCACAAAAAAAAAGAAGGTTCAAGTGACCTTCTTTTTTTCTTATTTAAATCTTGGCTCAAGTTTATTTATTAAATCCTTTTGCTCTTGATCGGCATTTTGTACACTTACCCCCCTTTGTTTTAAAGTACGGGCAATTTGTTCGGTATGCGAACGTAATCTAAAACCACGTAAGCGATTTTTAGCTACATTTCTTGCCATGCCTATAAAACCAAACTCAGGGTGGTATATACGAAATAGTTGCTCAACCTCATCAAACTCGTGACGATTCTTTTGCTCCGCAAAAGCATAAATTAAGGTCATACCAAGACATAATTTAAGCAATTGAGCATCACTGAGCTCGAGAGCAGGATACATGGATACAGGAGCTTCTAAAGGGAGTAAGAGAGCATCTAGTTGGGCAAGATTGTTTTCTTTGGCAAGTTCTTCAATAGTTTCTAAACTAACCATAGGACAATCATTAAAGCCATCAATTTTTGTTCTTCTTAAACTACTTACATGTCCGCCACAGCCAAGGAGTTCACCTAAGTCATCGGCAAGAGTACGGATATAAGTTCCTTTTGAGCAGTATACTCTTAGGGTTAAATAAGGTTTTTCCCAGCTAAGAATCTCAATCTCATAAATAGTAATCGGACGCGACGGAATAGGAACTTCAATTCCTTTACGAGCATATTCGTACAGAGGTTTACCTTGGTATTTTAAAGCTGACCAAATGGTTGGCGTTTGCTGAATTTGTCCTGTGAATTTTTGCTCAATCAGGCTTTGGATTTGCTCAAGAGTAACATTAACTTCTTTGGTGGAGATAATTTCACCTTCACGATCTGAAGTATTAGTTCTTACCCCTAAATGGATAGTTACTTGATATTCTTTATCTGAATCAAGCATCATAGTAGCCATTTTGGTGCTTTCCCCAAAGCAAATAGGAAGCATGCCCGAAGCTAAAGGATCAAGAGCTCCTGTATGCCCAGCTTTATTAGCACGATATAAATATTTTATTCTTTGTAAAACATTATTCGAACTTATCTCAAGAGGCTTATCAAAAATAAGTACCCCATCAATATCTCTTCGTTTAACCATGCTATTTTTTAATTGAGTTTAATACTTGGTTGATTTGATCATATTTATCTGCGCTATCATCGTAGATAAATTTAATTTCAGGTACAACACGTAATTTAACAGCTTTAGCAATTAAACTACGAATATAAGGTACTTGTTTTGTTAAACTCGCAATCTTTTCTTGTGGAGTTAATTCGTTTGCTTGTGCCGTAGTTAAAAATGAAACAAACGCCTTAGCATATATTAAATCTGGGCTAATTTGTAAGTCAGTTACAACTACCATGCCAAGGTCACGTGTATTAACTTCTTTTTGTAAAATGATTGAAAGTTGACGTTTTAATTCAGACGCAACGCGATCTGAACGTTTGAAAGCTTTAACCATAAAAAATATAATTTCCTCGTGGAAAAAAAGAACCTAGTAACATGCTACTGTTACTAGGTTTCTTTTATTTAAGCATGCTATTAAATTTGACGTTCAATACGAACTTCTTCGTAAACTTCGATTTGGTCACCTACACGTACATCGTTGTAGTTACGTACCCCGATACCACATTCGGTACCAGCACGTACTTCTGATACGTCATCTTTGAAACGACGTAAAGATTCAAGTTGACCTTCATAAATTACTACGTTATCACGAAGAACACGAATTGGGTTATTACGTTTAATTACCCCTTCGGTTACCATACAACCAGCAATTTGGCCGTATTTAGGTGCACGGAAGACATCACGTACTTCAGCAATACCTGTAATTTGTTGTTTATATTCAGGTTCTAATAGACCTGACATAGCAGCTTTAACTTCGTTAATTAGATCATAGATAATGCTGTAATAACGTAAGTCAATGTGTTCACGCTCAATTACACTACGAGCGGCTGCGTCAGCACGCACATTGAAACCGATAATAATAGCTTGTGAAGCAAGAGCAAGAGTTGCATCTGTTTCAGAGATACCACCTACACCTGAAGCAATAATATTAACTTTAACTTCATCAGTTGAAAGTTTATGTAAAGCATCAGAAATAGCTTCTACCGAACCTTGTACATCGGCTTTAAGAACAATGTTAAGTTCGCTAGCTTTATTATCTTCGCTATTAGCAAAGAGGTTTTCTAATTTAGCTTTTTGTTGACGAGCTAGTTTAATTTCTTTGAATTTACCTTGACGGTAGTTAGAAACTTCACGTGCTTTACGTTCGTCAGTAACTACAGTTACTTCGTCACCGGCACTTGGAACGCCTGATAGACCGAGAATCTCAACAGGAATAGATGGACCTGCAGATTCTACATTTTTCCCAAGTTCGTTACGCATTGCACGTACTTTACCATATTCAAGACCACAAAGAACTACGTCGCCTCTGTGTAAAGTACCGTTTTGTACTAATACGGTAGCAACTGGACCACGACCCTTGTCTAGGAATGATTCGATTACCACCCCTGAAGCTAAAACATCTTTAGTTGCTTTTAACTCAAGTACTTCAGCTTGTAAAGCAATAGTTTCTAGAAGTTCATCAACGTTTTGCCCTGTTTTTGCTGAAACATTAACAAAGATCTCGTCACCACCTAGCTCTTCAGAGATAACACCGTGTTGTAATAATTCATTACGTACACGTTCTGGATTAGCTTCTGGTTTATCGATTTTGTTTACCGCAACAATAATTGGCACTTTAGCTGCTCTTGCGTGTTGAATCGCTTCAACTGTTTGTGGCATCACGCCATCATCGGCAGCTACAACGAGAACAACTATATCTGTTGCTTTAGCACCACGAGCACGCATGTTTGTAAATGCTGCGTGTCCAGGTGTATCTAAGAAAGTAATTTCACGCCCTGAAGGTAGAGTTACGTGGTAAGCACCGATATGTTGCGTAATCCCACCTGCTTCACCTGAAGCAACACGAGTTTTACGGATATAGTCAAGTAATGAAGTTTTACCATGGTCAACGTGACCCATGATAGTTACAACAGGAGCACGAGTAATTTGTTTACCTTGTTGTTGGTTTTCATTAGACTCGTTTAATAATTCTTGTTCTAAATCATTGTCATTACGTAAAATTACTTTATGACCCATTTCTTCGGCTGCAAAAGCCGCAGTTTCTTGTGGAAGAACTTGGTTAATTGTAACCATTTCACCCATTTTCATAAAGAATTTAATTACGTCAGCAGCTTTAACCGCCATACGGTTAGATAATTCAGAAACAGTAATAGTTTCACCAATTACCACATCACGTACTACAGGAGCAGCAGGTTTATTAAAGCTTTGTTTTAACTTGCTCTTAGCTCCTTTTTGACGGCGTTTGCTTGCTTTGCTCGAACGACGATCTTCTTCAGCTTCGGCGTCTTGAGCAAATTTAGAAGAGTATTTTGAATAGTTTGCGTTATTGTCGTCATTATCTTGGCTAAAGTTATTGTTACCCTTGCCTTTTTTGTTTTTATTACGATTGTTGTCGTTTTTACGATTTTGACGATCTTCGCTTTTTTGACGTTGGAGACGTTCTTGACGCTCTAAGTTTTCTTTAGCAGTTTGCTCTAATTTAGCAATTCTTGCTTGTTCTTCACGTTCTTCACGATCTAATTGCGCTTGTTTTTCTTCTTCACGACGTTTTTGGCGTTGTTTTTCAGCTTTAGCTTCGTTTGCTTGCTGTTCTAATAATGCCATTTGTTCTGGTGAAACGCTACGATCTTTACGATGTTGAACATTTTCAGCATTGCGTTTTTTTGGCTTAATATCTGTTTTAGTCATTATGCTTCAGTCTCCTCTTCATTGAACCATACGATTTGACGAGCTTGCATAATTAATGAATTTGCAACAGTTTCGCTCATATTAATGTATGAAGTTAGTTCGTCTGTAGCTAGATCCGCTAGATCTTCTAGAGTTCTAATGTCATGAGCAATTAATTGAATAAGAATGTCATTGTTCATGTGCTCAAGATCTTTTAAGCGTGGATCTAAATTAGCTTCTTCAATTTGTTGCTGCTGTTGATTTAATAAATCTGCTACAGCTGCACTTGCAAGATTTTTTAGAAGTTGGGCATCTTCTTTTTCGAAGAATTCTTCAAGCTCTTCTTCACTTGCTGCCGCTAGTTCTTCAATGTGTTTGAACCCTTGTTCAATTAGGAAGCGAGCAGTTTCAGCGTTAATGTCTAGAGCTTTTTCGAAAGCTTCGATGTATTTTAAATCTTCCTCTTCTTTTTCTTTAGCAAATGTTTCTATATCGTAAACATGGATTTTCCAATCTAGAATTTGATTTGCTAAACGTACGTTAACCCCTTTTTGTCCAATAGTAGTTGCAAGATACTCTTTTTCAACTGCTACTGAGATCATTTTAGCTTTGTCATCAATAATAATTTGAGCTTCAATTGATGGGTCTAAAGATAAAACATTACGTACATAAGTAACAAAGTCACGATCAAACGGAATGATATCAATTTTTTCATTACGTAATTCACGTGAAATTGGGTTAATACGAGTAGAACGAATACCTACACAAGCACCGATAATATCTAGGCGTTTGTCAGCACTTCTTACTACTACTTTAGCACGTAAACCTGGCTCACGAACAATATCAACTACATCGATAATACCATTTACAATTTCTGGTACTTCTCTTCTAAGTAATTGGTGTAAAAAGTCTGGAGATGTACGTGAAAGTACCATTTGTTGTTTATTAGGATCACCTGATTCTAAAGCAACAAGTAAAGCTGATACTTCTTGGTTGTTTCTGAATTTTTCCCCTGGGATTAAACCATCACGACGTAAAATACCTTCTACGTAATTTGGTTCATTGTCTTCCCCTACAAAAAGAGGGTTACGAGATTCGTAAGTTGTTTTTAATTCAGGGAAAGATAATACTACAGTGTTACCTTTAGATTGACGTACACGTCCTCTTACAATTCTACCAAGGTATTTTTCGTAAGAGCTAATGATTTTCTCATTTTCTAGACTACGTACTTTAGTTGTCATGATTTGACGGAAGGTGTTATAACCAATACGGTCTAAAGTAATTTCTTCATCTTCGTCAATATCTTCGATGTAGTCGCCAACTTTAATATTTGGGTTTTCGAATAGAGCTGCTTCTAAGCTGATTTCACGAGTAGGAACATTTACATCTTCAACTACTTTCCATAAACGGTAAACTGTTGCTTTACCTGTTTCAGGATCTAATTGAATACGAAAAGCACGTTCACCGTCATATTTACGACGTACTGAAATTGCTAAACCTTCTTCAATAGCTTCTAAGATTTTTTCAAAGCTAATATCACGATTTTCGGCAATAGTTTTAGCCCATTTAATTAATTCTAATTCTTTATTATCTGACATAGAACTGTCCTAAAATACTTGTCTTGGGTTAATTAAAAGAGATCGATTACGGGATCAAGATTTGCTTTAAGAATGTTACTAAACATAATTTCAACAATTGGATCCTGATCTTCATTAGTTTTAGCTTTGTTTTTTGCTAGTGCTTTTCCAGGTTTTACTTTTTTACCAGGTTTTGGTTTTACGTAAGAAGTATCGATTTTAACAATATTGTCACTAACTTCTACGATTTTCCCAGTAAATTTACGGCGACTTTGTTGTGCCATACGTAAATGAACCACTACAGGTTGATCAATATATTTAGCAAATTGCTCAAGTGTAAATAGTGGACGATCTAAACCAGGTGAAGAAACTTCTAAGTCATATTCACTTTCAATTGGATCTTCCACATCAAGAAGTGGGCTAATTGCATCTGAAGCTATTTCACAGTCTTCAATAACAATTCCGCCTTCTTTATCAATAAATACTAATAGGGTAGGGTGTTTACCTTTAATGTACTCTACCCCCCATAAATCATAACCTAAGCTTTCTACTGTAGGTTTGATCATTTCTTTAATTCTATCTTGAATAGATGCCATAAACTTGTGATAAATAAGATTTGTAAAATATTTTAAATCAAGCAAAAAGGGCAGCTTTTTCAAGCTGCCCTTTTGAAAAATAGATTTCAAAAGGAATTTTTTCGAATATCCTTTTGAGAAAATTGGACGCGGGAGCTGGATTTGAACCAACGACCTTCGGGTTATGAGCCCGACGAGCTACCAGACTGCTCCATCCCGCAGCAAAACCTTGCTGGCGATGCACAAGAAAATTTAAAAGAAGAAGTAATTCTTATTTCTTTTTTTTCTTTCTTGTCTTTCCTCAACGCTGTCTATTATATGTGAATAAACTTCTTAATGCAAGGGGTTTGGTGAAAATATTTTTAAAAATTTTCTTAAGTAGCTGTTTTTTAGCGTAAATAATTTAGGTTTATTTTTCCTAAAAAATGGCTTTTTTAGCTATATTTTTCTCTCTTTGCTTGCATCTAACTATAAAAATAAAAAAATAAATTAAAAAAAATACCAAGAAAAAAAATAAACCGCAAGGAAAACCAAGTTATGAGGGGGAAAAAGCTAAAACAAATTAACTAATAACCTATTAAGTTTACCTATTAAGTATTTAATTTAACTAGGCAACTTAATTAACTAAGCAACAAAATTAAATTAGCCATGCAACAAAATTAAATTAGATATCTAATCAAAATATCACTTACCTTGGCAACAAAAATTTCACTTAACTAGCCCAACCTAAATTTAACTTAAGCAGTCAAGGCAAAAATTATCCCTCTATCTTAAAAAACAATCTAACAGTTCTCGCAAAATTTAGTTAATTTATGAGTAAAACTATAAGTTATTGCCTAAAACTAAGGAAATTTAAATATTTCTTCTTAGACAATTTTTAAACAAAAAAGATAGATAAACATACAAATGGCTTTAAAATGTATAAATAAGTGTTCACTTAGTTAAGCCTCTGTTGGTGTTTTTTTTCCAGTCTCAGAACTATAATATTTTTAAAGTTAGTTTAATTTATTTTATCTATTTATGAAAAAGACTTTAATTGCTACTGTTATAGTTGCCGCAGCTCTAGTAGTTGCTGGAGGAACATATATTTATCAAAAAGAAACAAGTTTACCTGACTATATAGCTTCATCAAATAGTCGTGTAACCGTAGAGCGTTACGATATAGCAAGTCTATATGCAGGTAGAGTTGATTCAGTATTAGTAAGCGAAGGTGAGCAAGTAAATGCTGATCAAGTTCTAGTTAAAGTTGATAGTGCACAAGCAACAGCAAAAGTTGAAGAAGCTAATGCAGTACTAGCGAGTGCTCAACAAAATCTGCAAGCAAGTAAAAGTCAGGTTGTATCAGCTCAACAAGCTTTAGATATCGCAAAACTTGACTATGATAATGCTAGTCGCTTACGTCGACAAAATTTAATTTCTCTTACCGAATTTAAACAACGCGAAGCTAAGTATACTTCTGCAAAAGCCGATTTTGAGGCAGCAAATGCTGCTGTAGAGGTAGCCCAAGCTCGTATTGCTCAAGCTCAAGCTCAATTAGATTCAGCTAATAGTGCTTTAGGTGATCTTGCGATTAAAGCACCAATTGCTGGACGCGTAGAATATAAGCTCGTAAATGCTGGGATGGTAATAGGTTCGGGATCTCGTGTAGTTAGTATCCTAGATCCTTCAGATGTTTATGTAAATGTTTTCTTAACTACAGACCAAGTTAACCAACTTTCTTTAGGTAACCAAGCTCGGGTAGTTATTGACGGAGTAGATGCTGTATTCCCTGCTAAAGTAACTTATATTGATAGCTCAGCGCAATTTACTCCTAAAAGTGTAGAAACTACTGAAGAAAGAACTAAGCTAGTTTTTAAAGTAAAACTGCAAGTAGATCAAGATGTAGCTCTTAAATATAAAAACTATTTCCGTAATGGAATGACGACTATGGGATATGTAATCCTCAATGGGCAAAATACATGGCCTAGTGCATTAAAAGTAAAATTACCTGAATAAAGATAGAAATTATGGATACAAATAATCTAGAATACGCCGTTAGTGTAAAAAATCTAGAACATTTCTATAAAGATAATCATGCAATTAAAGGTATAAATCTGAATATTCCTTTAGGTAAAACCATAGGTCTTATTGGACCTGATGGGGTGGGAAAATCCACTTTATTATCATTAATTGCTGGTGTTAAGATTATTCAGCAAGGTTCGCTTGAGGTATTAGGACGTGACATTAAGATAAAAGCTGAGCGAGATATTTTAGCCCATGAAATAGCTTTTATGCCTCAGGGGTTAGGGAAAAATCTTTATCCAACTCTGACAATTAACGAGAATATAGAGTTTCATGCTAATCTCTTTGGTCTGAATAAAAGTGAGCAAGAAGCAAGAATCTCACGTTTATTAGAAGCTACAGGCTTAGCTCCCTTTCGTGATCGTCCTGCAGGTAAATTATCTGGAGGGATGAAACAAAAACTTAGCCTCTGTTGTGCTTTAATTCATGATCCAAAACTTTTAATTCTTGATGAACCGACTACAGGGGTAGACCCTTTATCTCGTCGCCAATTCTGGGAATTAGTAAATTCTCTGCGAGCTGAAAGTGGCAATAGCATGACCGTAATTGTAGCCACAGCTTATATAGATGAAGCTGAACAATTTGAATATTTACTGGCTATGGATGATGGTTTAGTAATTGCCAATGACTTAACGCAAAATGTTCTAAAACAAACGCAAAGTGATAACCTCGAGGATGCTTACATTAAGTTACTCCCTCCTGAAAAGCGCGGAGCTGTAGGTGGCTTTTCTATAAGTCCATTTGAAGTAGATCCCAACGAGCCTCCTGTAATTGAAGCGCATGATTTAACCAAAAAATTTGGTAACTTTACTTCGGTAGATCATGTTAGCTTTTCTATTCCACGCGGTGAAATTTTTGGCTTTTTAGGTTCGAATGGTTGTGGTAAATCTACAACTATGAAAATGTTAACTGGACTTTTAGAGCCAACCGAGGGTACGGCTAAACTTTTAGGCAAAGTTCTTGACGCTTCCGATATGGAAACGCGTAAACATGTAGGTTACATGTCACAATCTTTTAGTTTATACGAAGAGTTAACTGTAGAAGACAATCTTCTTTTACATGCTAAATTATTCGATTTACCCAAAGAGCAATGGCAAAGCCTTATCGAAACTTCTTTAAAACAATTTGATTTAAAAGAGTATGCTAAGGAAAAACCTGCAGATTTACCTCTGGGAATAAAGCAACGTCTCCAACTTGCTGTTGCTTGTTTACATAGTCCGCAAGTACTAATTCTCGATGAGCCTACTTCAGGGGTTGACCCTGCGGCCAGAGATATGTTCTGGCAGTATTTAATTAAATTATCCCGTGAAGATAAGATTACCATTTTCATTACCACTCACTTTATGAATGAGGCAGCAAGATGTGATCGTATATCTTTAATGGATAAAGGAAAAGTACTGGCTATAGGTACGCCAGAAGAACTGCGACAAGCCAAAAACTGTGATACTTTAGAGCAAGCATTTATTGAATATCTTTTAGATAATATTCCGAAAAAAGATAATGCCGTTGATGCTCAAGCTTTAAATAACCAAATCACCCTTGAAGAGCCACAAGGCAAGAGTAATCCAATAAGAGCATGGGTAGCCTTAGTTTACGCCTTTAGTAAACGCGAGACTAAAGAGCTTATTCGTGACAAAATTCGCTTATTTTTCGCTATATGTGGTTCATTAATTCTCTTTTTATGTATGGGATCAAGTATTTCATTTGATATAAAACCTATGAAATATATGGTCCTCGATCAAGATAAGAGTTCATTAAGTTATGAACTCGAACAAGCATTTGCTGGGTCTAACTATTTTAATTATCAAGGAAGTCTGCAATCTCCAGAACAAGTAAATGAAGTGCTCCGTAAAGGACAAGCCAAAATTATTATTGAAATTCCAACTAATTTTGGTGAGGATTTACTTAAAGGCAATAAACCAAGAGTAGGAGTATTTATTGATGGTACCTATCCTTCTTCAGGAGAAAATGCTAAAAATATTACTCAAGCGATTTTACAAGAGTTTGTTGTTTCTTATTACAAAGAGCAAGGAGTGGTAGTAGATTTAAGTAATATTTCACCTATAGTGCAACGTTATGTCTACAACCAAGACTTCAAAAGTGTTAATGCTATAAGTCCTGGAATTATTATGTTAGCGATGATTTTAATTCCTGCGATTATGATGGCAGTGGGGGTAGTGCGAGAAAAAGAAATAGGTTCAATTATGAACTTATATGGTTCTCCAGCTTCCAAATTCCAATTTTTACTGGGAAAACAAATCCCTTATGTAGTTTTATCTTTCTTTAGTTTTGTCCTATTAATCTTATCGGCAGTATTTATTTTCTCGGTACCAGTTAAAGGTTCACTACTTGCCTTACTTCTTGGGGGCTTACTTGTATCCATAGCATCTACGGGCTTTGGTTTATTAGTTTCAAGCTTTGTAAAAACACAAGTAGCTGGTTTATTTTTAACGGCAATTATTGCCATGGTACCTACCATGAACTTTTCAGGGATAATTACTCCAACTTCAACTTTGGCACCTGCATTACAGTTTTTTGCTCATTTAATGCCAGGGGCATGGTTCCAGATGATAAGTTTAGGTGGATTTACTAAAGGTTTAGGCTTTATAAACTTTATCCCTTATTATTTAGGGTTAATCGCAATTTATATCGTTTATATTACCTTAGGGACAATCTTACTGAAAAAACAGGAGAAGTAAATGAAAACCTGGTTTAAAAATGTCTTTTACTTATCCATGAAAGAATTTCGTAGTCTGTTTTCAGATCCTATTCTAATTGCCTTAATTGTTTATTTATTCTCAATGGCTGTATATTCAATTGCTAGTATGCCAACTACCGAGATAAAAAATGGGGCAGTAGCTGTAGTTGACTATGATAAATCAAGTTTAACTTACAGACTCCGAGATAGTTTAAGAGAGCCTAGTTTTAAAAAAGTTGAAGAAATAAACTATAAAGATATAGACAAAAACATGGATCAGGGAAACTATACATTTATTATAGTTTTTCCGCCTAATTTTGAAGCTGATTATTTGAAACAACAAAATCCTAAGATTCAAGTTTTAGTTGATGCTACTTCTATGACCTTAGCTAATGTTGGTTCGTCCTATATTAATCAAATTTTTACTTCCGAAATTAGAAGCTACTTTAAGCAACAAAATATATCTTTACCTCTGGATCCTGAGATAAATGTTCTCTATAACCCTAACTATTACAGTAGCTGGTATATGGGAACCAATCAGATTTCAGGCTTTATGACCTTACTGATTCTGTTATTGGTAGGAGCAGCAATTATTAGGGAAAAAGAAAGAGGAACTATTGAACACTTACTGGTAATGCCTGTAAATACTAGTGAAATAGCAACCGCTAAAATTATTTCTAATAGTTTAGTATTACTTTTAGCCGCTACGCTATCGCTAATTATTATGATTAAATTAGTCATAGGCGTGCCTTATCCTCTAACGCAAATTCCTCTCTTCATTTTAGGAGCTGCTGTATTTTTATTCTCAGTATCTTCATTGGGAATAGTTATGGCTGTAGCAGCCCCAACTTTACCGCAATTTGCGTTAATTTGTATCCCTGTATATGTTGTGTTAAATATGCTCTCTGGGGCTTTATCTCCAGTAGAAAATATGCCTACTTTAGCATATGTGGTTAGCCAATTTTTCCCAACTACTATTTTCAATGATTATATGGCTGATATTATTTATCGTCATGCTAGTTTATCTGATGTGTGGTTGAACTTAGTTAAACTTCTGGCATTAGGATCAGTATTTATTGTCATAGCTTTCAGAAAATTTAAATCCATGTTAGCAAAACAAGGTTAAATATGAAATTATTTACATCTTCGGCACTAGTGGTAATCGCTTTAACCTTAGCAGCGTGCTCTACTAATGTAAGTCAAACATCAAGTGTGCAACTTCCTGATAAGTTCACTAATGTTCAAACTGCAGGAGCTGACCAAAATAGACAAAACTTAGAAAGTTGGTGGCTAAACTGGAATGATCCTGTATTAACAAATTTAATAGAGCAAGGTTTAAAAAATAACTTGGATTTAGCCTCAGCTCAAGCTAAATTAGAACAGGCTTTGGCACAAAGTAATCTTAGTAAAGCCGATTTAGGACCTTCGCTAGGGGTAGTAGGACAGGGTTCGGTGAGTAGAAGTAAAGTCGAAACTGAGCCAAATGTCTTTGAACTGCCATACTCCAATCGAAGTATGCTAGTGGGAGGAATTAACGCTTCTTGGGAAGTGGATATTTTTGGTAAAAAACGCTCTGATGCCGATGCTGCTTATCATACGGCTTTAGCAAGTCAAGATCAGTTTTACGGGACGCAATTATTAATTACTGCTCAAATTGCTCAAACCTATTTTCAACTGATTGCGGTTACACAGCAAATTCAAGTGTTAAATGCACAATTAGAACAACTGCAAAAACTTGAAGCTTATGTGGCAGGACGTTATAACGCAGGGCAAACCTACTATAGTGATCTTCTCCAGGTTAAACAGCAAGTTGCAAGCCTAAAAGCAAGCCTAGCTACATTTCCTGCTCAAAGAGACTCTTTAGTACGTCAGCTAGCAATTTTAACGGGTAATGTTCCAGAAAAATTTACTCTAGTTGTAAATCCAGATTATGCCTTTAATCTTCCTGCTATTCCAGGGGCACAGCCTTCAGATTTATTAAATCGTCGTCCTGACTTAAGAGCTAATGCTCAGTTAGTTGAAGCTGCAGCTGCTAAAGTTGCTTCGGCTAAAGCTGATTACTATCCTCGCTTTACCCTTAATTTCTTAGGCATGGGGGGGAGAATTGAGTTAAGTGATGGTCTGGACTATGCTAGTGGGGCTTCAGGAATTTTAGGTTTAAATATTCAACTGCCTATTTTTACTAATGGTCGTATTAAAGCCAATGTAGTTGCCTCAAATGCTGCCTTAAGACAAGCTATGATTAATTATGATAAGAATTTACTGCAAGCTCTTGCCGACGTAGAAAATGCTTATCAACTCCAATATAGCTTAGGTGAACAACGTAGTCATTATGAGCAAGCTTTTGCTTATGCAACAAGCCAAGATCAACAGTTTTATGAGCTCTATAAATACGGCGATAAAACTTTAGGCGACGCCATAAACGCTACTCTAGATAAGTATAAAGTACAGCTTAATTTAATTAACAGCAAGTATCAAGCTGCCGTTAACATGCTTTCTTTATATAAAGCTTTAGGTGGCGGTTGGAGTGCCAACAATTAGAACAACACACAAATAAATGAAGGTCCCGAGAGAAATCTCGAGACCTTTTTTCAAATGCGCAATTTACTGTTGTTGATTTTTTTCTACTTCGCTTACAGATTTAATGCCTATAACTAGATAGTCGATCATCGACCAAAGGGTTAAGACTACCGCAAGCCATACTAGAGCTATGCTAGTATATTCAATCCAATTCATTCCCATATAAATGTCAGAGTAACGATTTGGTCTCCATAATAAAAAGCAAATCGAAGTCATTTGCGCTGTAGTTTTTATTTTACCTAAGTAAGATACAGCTACTTTTGAAGACTGTCCTAGACTTGCCATCCATTCTCTTAAAGAAGAGACTATAATCTCACGACATAAAACGATAATAGCTGCTATAGTCACAAGCACATCGTTATGCTCTAAAAATGGGCTTTTGGTGTATTCATAGACAATTAAAACCAAAGCAACACAGACAATTAATTTATCTGCCACCGGATCTAGAAAACGACCAAAGTTAGAAACTGCATTGAGACGTCGTGCTAAAAAACCGTCAATCCAGTCAGTTACCGAGGCGATTAAAAAGATCAATGCCGTGTAAAAGTGAGCTGGACGAGATGGCAAAATAAAATAAATCACGACCATTAAAGGTATAAGAACTAACCTAAACAGGGTGAAATAAGTTGGGATTGTAATACGCATTTGATTTCCTAAAGATACAAAATTTATTCAAATAGGTTTTTATGTAATTGAATAATTGTAGAGTCTGCTTTTTCTGCAGGCACTAAGAAGCAAATATTATAGTCACTTGCTCCTTGACAAACCATACGGAAAGTACAGTTATCTAGAGCTTGTAAAGCTTTGCTTAGACCTGAAGTTTGAGATAATTTATTACCAATTAAAGCAATTAAACTATAATCGTGTTCGATTTTAACTGAACCTAGTTCGTGTAATTCAGCTAGTAGTTCTGGGTTATTTAATGAACCGTGACCTTGATTTTGTTTATGGTCTACAGTTACAGCCAGAGCAACTTCTGAGGTAGTAACACAATCAATTACCACATTGTATTTTGAGAAGATGCTAAATACTTTAGATAAAAATCCTGAAGCACCAAGCATTCTTAAGCTAGAAATAGTTAAAATTGATTGATTACGTTTAAAAGCAACACCACGGAAAGTTGGTGGATTATCAACATTTTTGCTAATCCAAGTACCACCTGCTTTTGGATCTTTACTATTACCAATAAATACAGGAATATCTGCACGCACAGCAGGTAAAATTGTTGCTGGGTGTAATACCTTAGCTCCAAAAATAGCCATTTCAGAAGCTTCTTTAAAGCTAATAGTTTCAATACGTTTAGCGTTAGGAACAATGCGTGGGTCGGTAGTATAAATACCTGCTACATCCGTCCAAATATGACAAGCTTTAGCTTTAATAACTTCAGCAAATAAAGCAGCTGAGTAGTCAGAGCCACCGCGACCTAATAAAGTTGTTTTTCCTTCTTCCTCTTGACCAATAAAGCCTTGAGTAATGATTTTAGCTTCATGGTCAGCTAATAATGATAAAACTTTATCTGCATTTTCTAAAGTACGTTCTAAAATAACTTGAGCTTCAGAAAAGTTGGCATTGGTTTTAATTACATCACGTGCATCTAAATATTCTGCACGAGCACCTTGTTCTTTACATAAGTGAGTAAAGATCATAGTTGACATAAGTTCACCATGACCAACAATAGCAGCTGCTAGAGCTTCATTTGTTGATAAACTAGCCGCTTCAGAAAGGCTGGAAATGTGATTTAAGCAAGATTCAATACGTTGAGCAATCTCTTCTGGGAATTGAAGACGATTGATAATATTAAATTGAATAATACGTATTTTCTCAATGATTTCTTTTCTTCTTTCTGTGTCACAGCCAGACGCTAATTCAACAAGTAAATTCGTAACTCCTGCGCTTGCGCTAAGAACTACTACTCGTACATTAGGGTCGCTATTAATAATGTTAAAACAATTTAACATTGAATCGTAATCGGCAACTGAGGTGCCACCAAATTTGGCTACAATGTAGTTCGAGTCTTGTGACATATTCTAAATTAGGTAAATCAAGCTACTGCTTGAATAGGGTTAATACAATCAAAAAAAATGAGTTTATAGAGTATTTTGTCTAGTTGTATATTTTACAACTAATGAAAAGAATTTGCATAACTATTTATGCCTAAATGAGTAAAAAAGGTGGACTTTCAGAATCCACCTTTAAAAAATTATTTGATTAAAATAACTGAGTTATCGGTAAGGCCTTTAATAATATTTCGTCCTTTATTACCGCGTGTACTTTTTACTTTATTTAAATCATTTACGCTAATGTTAGACTTGCGACTGCCGTTTTTAATTTGGAGTGAATTATTAAGATCAACCACAAAGAGATATTTTAACCATTCTTGGTTGCTCGTAAAATCTTTGCTATTAATATTAATTAGTTTAACTCCCGAGCCTTTAGCACGACTTGGAATTTCTTTTACTTCAAATTTTAAGCAACGTCCTTTATTAGTAATAGGTAAACACTCAAACTTACCATTTTCTACCTCTAAACTAAAGTCAGCAGGTAAAACAATAGGAGCAAGAAGTTGAGCTTGTTCTTTTAAAGTAAAAACATTGCGTCCAGCTTTAGATTTAGTCTCAAAGTTTTCTACCTCAGTTAAAAAGCCATCCCCTGAAGTTGAACTTAAAAGAACAAATTGTTTTGGCTCAGCAGTAAACATGCCACGAATGCTTGCTTGATCAGGAAGCTTGAAAAAGGCAGTAATTGCTTCACCATAGCCTCGCATACTCGGAAGAGTGTTAGCCATAAGACTATAAGATCTACCTGTTGAGTCTATAAAGTAAATAGTATCGGTAGTTTGGCACTCGAGCATTTGAGCAAATTCATCCCCATTGCGGTAGTTTAAATTCTCTAAATTTAAACCATGTCCTTTACCACAACGAATCCAACCTTGTTTAGAAATAACAACCGTCACTGGTTCTTGGCTAATTTCTTCTTGTACTTCTACAGGTTTGGCTGCTTCACGTTCGACAAGCTTACTCAGACGTGGATTACCAAATTCTTCTTTGGCAGCCAGAAGTTCTTTTTTAACCTGTTGGTTGAATTTAGCTTTACTTGCTAACAAGCTATTGATTTGTTTTTGTTCTTTGAGTAACTCTTGCTCTTGTTTACGTAAAGCTTGTTCTTCAAGTTTAGCAAGGTTACGTACACGTAAGTCAAGAATTGCCGTAGCTTGTTCTTCAGTTAGAGAAAAGGTTGCCATTAACTCATCTTTAGGTTTTTCGCTATTACGAACTATAGCAATTACCTGCTCGAGATTATTAAAGGCAATTAAAAAGCCTGCAATACGCATGAGCTCGGCAGCTACTTTTTCTAGGCGGTGCTCATAACGACGACGAACAATAATTTTTCTAAACTCTATCCATTCGTTAAGGATTTCCACTAAGCCTTTAACTGCAGGGCGATCATTTAAGCCAATCATATTTAGATTAACTCTTTGGGTTTTCTCTAAATCTGTTTGCACAAAAAGTTGTTGCATTAGGCTTTGACCGTCTACGCGCGAGGATTTAAGTTGTAACACAACTCTTACTTCATTTTCGGAAGAGTCATCGCGAACATCTTCAATTTGAGGCGTTTTTTTGCTTTGAATTAATTCGGCAATTTTAGGAATTAAAGTTGTCGCTGACTGAGCTGGGAGCTCAGTAATAATAATTTGATCCTTTTCTTGATGCCAAACTGCACGTTGACGAATAGTACCACGCCCTGTTTTATAAATTTCATACAGCTCTTGGTAGCTATTAGTAATTTCGGCACCTGTTGGGTAATCTGGACCTTTAACATATTGCATTACTTGCTCAAGACCGCTTTTAGGTTCGTCAATTAAAAGACAACAAGCATCGACAATTTCATTTACATTGTGAGGTGGAATATCGGTAGCCATACCCACGGCTATCCCTGTAGTTCCATTTAATAAAATATTTGGTAAGAGCGAAGGTAAGTATACTGGTTCTTTTTCATCCCCATTATAGTTAGGCTCAAAGTCTACATTACCTGCATTTAATTCTCGCAGTAAACTTTTAGCATAAGGGCTAAGAAAAGATTCAGTATAACGCATGGCCGCAAAACCTTTAGGGTTAAATAATTCCCCAAAGTTACCTTGTCCACTTACTAAAGGGTAACGGTAAGAAAAGTTTTGTGCCATGATTACCAGAGACTCATAACAAGCTAAATCTCCGTGTGGGTGGAAACGACCTAACACTTGCCCAACAGTATAAGCAGATTTTTTCTTTTTCTCTTTACTGTTAATCCCTTCGATAGCCATGGTATAGATAATACGTCTTTGTACAGGTTTTAAACCATCGCCAATATAAGGTAAAACACGATCTTTAATTACATAGGTAGCATAGTTTAAGTAAGCATCTTCACAATAGGTTGCTAAGTCAAACTCTTCTACGCCTTCGTAATTGATATTGTTGTTAATTTCACTCATAAAATTTATTAATCACTTACTTTAGTCACATCACCTTTTGCTTCTAACCAATCACGACGGTCACTAGCTCGACGTTTAGCCAAGAGCATATCGACCATTTTTTCTGCGTTTTGGCGATCGTGATTCCAGCGTAGTTGTAATAATCTTCGGTTATTTGGATCTAGGGTAGTTTCTCTTAATTGATCTGGATTCATTTCCCCTAACCCTTTAAAGCGCGTGATTCGAATGTTTTTATTATTTTTATATTTGGCAAGAACGGCATTTTTTTCCGATTCATCTAAAACATAGTGTACTTTACTTCCCACATCAATACGGAATAAAGGTGGTAAAGCAACATACACATGTCCATGGTCGATTAAAGTCGGGAAGTGCTTCATAAATAAGGCACAAATTAATGTAGAAATGTGAGCCCCATCACTATCGGCATCGGCAAGAATACAAATTTTGCCATAGCGTAAGCCACTTAAATCTGTAGAGTCTGGATCTAGTCCTATAGCCACGGCTATATCATGCACTTCGTTATTTTTTAATACTTCGTTTGAAGAAACTTCCCAAGTGTTAAGAATTTTTCCTCGTAACGGTAGAATTGCTTGGAATTCTTTATTGCGTGCCATGCGAGCAGATCCGCCTGCCGAGTTCCCCTCAACAATAAAGAGTTCGGTGCGAGAAAGATCTGAAGAAATGCAGTCAGTTAATTTACCAGGTAAACGCGGACCCGAACTAACTTTTTTCCGCACTACTTTATTTTCTTTGGCAATTCTATCGCGAGCATTGTTAATAAACACTTGCACTAGCTCTTTAGCAAGGTTAATATTTTGGTTTAACCAAATAGTAAAAGAGTCCTTAACTTGAATATTAACAAATGCCGAAGCTGCACGTGAAGTAAGCTTTTCTTTAGTTTGTCCTTGGAATTGTGCTTCACGCATTTTTAACGAGAGAATAAAGTTACAGTGATTCCATACATCATCGGCAACTAGACTGGTTTTTTTATCGAGAAGATCGTGTAGATTACAAAAATCACGTACTGCTTCTAAAATCCCAGAGCGCAAACCATTGACATGGGTTCCTCCTAGGTTATTGGGGATTAAGTTAGTAAAGGCTTGGTTAACTACCACAGGAGAACCAAATTTCCAGGCAAAACTTACATCAAGTTCTTCGTTTTCACCTTTGGCATGGGCTGTAAAAACTGGATTAGGTAAAAAGTCTTCTTCTAAATGTTTTAGTAAAAACTCTTCCATACCATTTTCATACAACCAAATTTGTTGCGTTTTATGGAGTTGATCATAAAATTCGATTTCTAAGCCTGGAGCAAGTATAGCTTTAGCTTCAAAGATGCGATTTAAAGCTTTAATATCAAATTTTTCACTATCAAAGTATTTAGGATCTGTCCAAAAGCGTACACTAGTTCCTGTTTCATATTTTGGACATTTACCTATTACTTTAAGTGGTGCTTCTGGCTTACCATAATTAAAACGCATAAAGTGAATTTTGCCTTCGCGCTTTACGGTCACTTCTAATTTGCTTGAAAGGGCATTAACAACAGTTACCCCTACCCCGTGCAGACCACCAGTAAAACCATAGTTAGAACTATTAAACTTACCCCCAGCATGCAGACGAGTCAAAATAACTTCTACTCCTGATACGCCTTCTTCTTTATGAATATTTACAGGCATACCACGACCATTATCATTAACTTCTACACTATTATCTGGATAAAGAGTAACTTTTATTTTATTCCCAAAACCATTAATTGCTTCATCGACAGAGTTATCAAGTACTTCTTGGAGCAGATGATTAGGGTTAGTAGTAATCGTATACATTCCTGGTCTTTGCTGTACAGGTTCAAGACCTTTAAGAATTACCAGTTCTTCTGCATCATACTTTTTCATATATTTTTAGTTTTTAAAATTTCATTAAGGAATGATCTACGTAAGTAGAAAGATAAAGGGGGAAGATTTAAATTAAATCCATCCAGATCTTTACTTGCTACATTTTGCTTGCTATTTAAAGCTTTAACTCTTACACAAAGGAGTTTACCCACATTACTTTTTAGAGCATTATAATCGTGTTGGGTTAAAATTTGCATAATTAATTCCCAGTCTTGACGCATTTGTTCAAGCTCATGGGCATTAGGCGACCAGAAAAAAGCCTTGCCTATACGTCTTTGTCCTAAAGGAACCTCAGGATTAGACTCAACAGGAACAAAGAGAATCTTTTTTAGCTTGTAAAAAACGTGACTTGTTTCCCAAGCTTGCATCATGTAACTATTAGTTGGCAAGCTAGAGACAAAGACATCGCTTTTAGCTCCCCCCGTTGGGGTTATTGCCAGAGTTTTTAACTCAACCCCGAGTTCAATAAAGTCTTGCGTTGGTTTAGAGCCAGCTTGAGCTCCGAGAGCTAATTCAATTAAGTTGCCTAGCCAGCCTCGATTAAATTGCAAGTTGTCGATTAATTCTACGGCGTGCTTTTGCGCTACTTGAGCAACAGTTTTACCTGCAATAGCTTGGCAGTATGCGAGCAATTGCCCAATAGTTTTAGGAGCAGGACTTGGGCAAACTTGCCCTGCAAAAAGACTAGAGTGAGGTTCAAAATTTAAGGCAAAGTCTTTTTGGGCCAGATTACTAGCTTGCTTAGCTTCAAGGCTATTGGCAACTAAAAAATATTGCTGTTGCTCGAGCTTGCTCGCTTGCTTGTTCTCTTTGAAATGCCATTTATCCTTTGTCATATTTTAGTGCTCGTTTTTTACTGCTTAGCATTATCCAAAGCCCAACAATAATCATAGGTAGAGACAGAAGTTGACCTTGGGTAAAGAAAGCAACAATATAGCCTAATTGCGCGTCTGGTTCACGGAAAAACTCAACAATAAAGCGACTTAAACCATAACCAAATACAAAAATTCCTGAGAGTAAACCTGGAAGATTTAAACGACGTTTACGCACAATAATTAAAATTATTAGTAGTACCGCACCTTCGAGAATTGCTTCGTAAAGTTGCGACGGATGACGAGGAACATTTCCTCCAGTAGGGAAAATCATTGCCCAAGGAACATCTGTAGCTCGTCCCCAAAGTTCACCATTAATAAAGTTAGCTAGGCGTCCTAAGCCCAGAGCAAAAGGAATTACCGTTGCCCCTAAATCGGCTACTTGCCAGAAGTTATGTTCTTTACGCGTTTGCCAATAGAGAGCAACTACGGCGCCGACAAAGCCACCATGGAAAGACATGCCCCCTTTATGTAAGTAGAAAACTTCAATAGGGTGAGCAAGGTAATAGCTCAGGTCATAAAAAATAACGTAAAATAAGCGACCGCCAATAATAGCTGCCAGAAAGCAGTTTATAGCAATGTCATTGAATTTACTTGCCGTGAGATTTGCATTATAAGTGCTTGAGTGTTTGTGATCACTTTTTAAGAGCAAATAGTTAAGTCCTATAGCCCCCGCTAAACCAAAAAGGTAAAACAAGCCATACCATCTAACCGAGAAACCAAAAATAGAAAAGGCAACTGGGTTAAAGTCAGGAAAATTTAAATAGGCAAAAGAATTTTGAGTTAATAAAATTGCCCCGAGTAAGATTAAAAACTTCATGAAATTAACAAATAGCTTAAAACGTTGAAAAAAGGCTAGTTATAAAAACTAGCCTAAGTGTACTTCACTAATTAATAAGTAACCATCATATAACATATCAATAGCTACGAGAATTAAGAAGTATGCAAAAATTCTTTTTACTTTGGCTGCAGGTAAAATAGATTGTAGTTTTACTCCTTGATGAGCAAAAATTACCGATGGAATTAAAATAGCAGCAAAAGCAATTAAAGAAAAGTAACCTATAGTATAGGGCACCCCTGTATCTACATGTAATCCAGAGAAAAAATAGGTAAAAAATCCTGAAATAGCAAGAAACACTCCACAGAATGAAGAGGTTCCTAAAGCACGTTTAATTGGGAATTTACATGCATGGAATAATGGACCTAAGAATGAGCCTCCAGAAATACCTGCAGTTGAGGAGATTCCGCCAATAGCTGCTCCAGCTATAAAGCCTTTAACTGGTGGTAATTGAGCATTAGGGTCTTCTTCACCAGCACTTTTCTTTCTTAACATATTAAGCGAAGAATAGATAACTACTAAGCCAAAAAATATTTTTAAATATCCTGGATTAATTTTAGTGACAAAAAGACCTACGATAATGGAAAAAATTACCATAGGAGGAACTATTATCGTGGCAGCTTTAAAATTGATATTCCCAAGTTTATACTGTTTTAAAGAGGCGGTTATGGTATTAAATATAATCACGCCAAAACTAGTTTGAATACAAATTGGGAGTAAATACTTAGGGTCAATAGGAAAAATACTTGGGAGAAGATAGTTTAAAACTGGAACTATTACTAGTCCTCCACCTAAACCTAATAAGCCCGAACTCAAGCCTGAAAAAATCCCTGCGAGTAAGCAAGATACGATGAAAATAATTATTTGACTATCCATAATCCTAAAATCTAGGTTTGCGTTTAAAAACAAAACGGGCAAATTCTTTTAAAACTTTACGATATACTTCTTCTTTAAAATAAACTGCGTTGCGAATAGGATACCAATAACTTACCCAACTATGTGCGACAAATTCTTTAGCAAAAGAATAATCGATTTCAGCATTATCATCAATTAATTGCACGAGGAACCATTTATGCTTTGCTCCCGTAAAGTTATTAAAGTGAAAAGGATACTTATAACTTAACCATTTACGGCTTTCAGCAATAATGCGAATTTGATGAGGTTTTATTCCGGTTTCTTCCTCGAGTTCACGATACATAGTTTGTTCTGGGGTTTCACCTTCTTCAATTCCTCCTTGAGGAAATTGCCATTGCGGGTATTTAGCAAGCTTGCCTAACCATAGTTTACCTTCTTTATTCATAATAATTATGCCTACGCCAGGGCGTAAGGAATCATTATTTTTTTTAAGGTTCATGTGAAACTTCCTTTAGGTATAGTTTAGATTTTAGGCGCTAATTAAATTAGACTTAAGGAGCCTAAACGGCTAAACTAAAATATAAGATACTTGCAATATTATAGTACAAATGGCAATTTATTGCCAAAAAAAGAAACCGCATGCGAACATGCGGTTTGCTATTAAATTAAGCGTAAACTCTTACGTCTGCAACAACTGTTTGTTGGAGTTCTTCGCTTGCATTGTTTTCGAAGATAACTTCTTCAAAAGCTTGCTCTGCTAAAAGTTTACGAACTAGAAGGTTGTTTAAGTGGTGACCTGATTTATAAGCTCTATAGCTACCTATGAGGTTGTGACCACATAAGAATAAATCACCAATAGCATCTAACATTTTGTGACGAACAAATTCGTTATTGTAGCGTAAACCTTCTTCGTTAATAATACGGTTTTCGTCTAAAACTATAGCATTTGCTAAACTACCACCACGACATAAACCGTGTTGTTGTAAGTATTCGATATCTTTTAAGAAACCGAAAGTACGGCAACGTGAAAGTTGTTCAACAAAGTTTTTAGTTGTTAAGTCCATATTGAAGTGGCTTAATTCTTTAGAGAATACTGGGTGATTAAAATCAATAGTAAAGTCTAAATTAAATTTATTGCCTTCAACAGGTACAAGTTCAGCAAATTTATCTCCGTCTTCAACACGTACTTTTTTAGTAATACGGTAGAATTTTTTCGGAGCTTCTTGATGAACTAAACCAGCGTCTTGGAAAAGAATTACAAAAGCTGCTGAAGAACCATCCATTACAGGAACTTCAGGTGAGTTTAGTTCTACATAAAGGTTATCAATGCCAAATGAAGAAATAGCAGCCATTAAGTGCTCAATAGTTTGCACACGTACGCCTTCATCAGATACTAAACCTGTACATAAGGTAGTTTCACGTACTAAATGAGGTTCTGCTTTAATTTCTACAGCTGGATTTAAATCAACACGACGGAATACAATACCAGTGTTAGCTGGAGCAGGGATTAGTTTTAACATTACATTGTTACCTGAATGTAAACCAATTCCTGAAACTTCAATAGTTTGTTTTAATGTTCTTTGATAGATAGTCATATAAAATCTTTATTTTTGTTAATGTTGTTCTGTGTTTTTTATTATTTATAAGCTGAAGTTCTCATAGAAGTTTCATGCTTATAATTTTTCATTCTAACATTATATTATAACAGAAAAAACAAACAAATACTAATAATATTTAAAAGTAGAGGTATGTTTTTTACAACATACCTCAAATAAATAATTATTCATCAATTGCAAGATCATCAGCTAAGAAAGAAAGCTCTTTTTCTTTAGGTGCTTCTTTTTCTTCAGCTTTTGGATTCACAAAAGGATTATTTGCCTCAGGTAAAACAGGAGAACGGTATTCAGCTGCGTTATCTGCAGTTGAAGCTTGTCCTTGTCCTGCTGCTTGTAAAGCTTCAAGGATTTGTTGTTTAATAGCGTCATCTAAATTACTTAGTTGAGCAAATAAATCACCTTGATTTACCGCAGCTGTTGCCGTAGCCGCTGTAGCTACTGCGGCCGCAGGGGCTGCAGGTGCAGGCGTTGCTTTAGGTGCTGGTGCCTGAGCTGCACGGTTATCTAAAATTTTTGCAGATCTATCAGGTTGAATTGAAAGATTATCTGCAACTTTATTATTTACCGTTGGCGTCGGGGTAACTTTATGAGTTGGTAAAGTGTGTGAAATAGATTCTTGAATTGGAACAATAGTTTGTTCGTTTTCTCTATTGCTATCGTGAGTACCCATACCTGTAGCCACAATAGTAATATTTAGACGTGGAGCATTGTCTTCGGTATCAGGTAATTTATCATAAGCAAAAATAACCTGAGGACCATTGTTTTTAATAGACTCAATTTTCTCTTCGTCTAAATTATCTAAATCATCAAGAAGCTCATCGAGAATATCATCATCGTCATTTTGGTTAACGCGTGAGAATTTAGAAACAAATTGGTTCATAATTCTTTGCGTAAAGTGACTTGAACACTCTAAAAGAATTAAGAATGCTGTTGCTTGCTCAATATTCGAACGCGTAATTAATGGCGATGTTGTTACTTCATTATAAATATAATCGATTGTAGCATCTGGATCTTCATTAATTTTTTCTAATTCTTGACCCGCAAGACTACGGTAAAGAATTTGTGATTTACCACCGTTATTTAGAATAGTTTTTAAATCTTCAAAGTCGGTATTAATCGTAGTAGGGTTACGAATAATTTTGATAACCCCAGAAATGGCATTAGAAAGAATTTTATTAGCTTCATCTAAACCTTGGGTAAATTCATAATCAGGGTAGAAATCGACAATTTTTTGGTTATCGATCATGATTAATGAATCTGAGTACTTATAAAGGTTTTTAATGCCGTAGAAAGCGTTGCGCTTACGGTTTTCATATCTAAATGGTAATGTAACTAAAGATACTACTATAGCCCCTACGCTTTTTGCTGCTTCAGCAACAATAGATGAGCCTAAAGTACCTGTACCACCACCCATACCAGCAGTAATGAAAACTAAATCAGCACCAGTAACAATTTCGGTAATTTCTTTAATAGATTCTACTGTAGCATTACGACCAACGTTAATATTAGCTCCAGCTCCTTTACCTTTTAAAGTATTTTTACCTAAAACTAATTTATTTTCACATTGGAGATTATTTAAGCAGTTTTCATCGGTATTGAAAATGTAGTGAATAACACTTTTACCTACATTATCCATATACCCAGGTTGCTTATATAGATAATCAACAGCATTGTTACCTGCACCACCTACGCCAATAACAATGATCTTTTCTAATTGATCTCTTTCTTTCATTTCTGTTTTACCGCCGTTTGAATTCAAAACTGGAAGTACAATTTCATTTTCCATAGTTGTTTGAATTGTCATTAAGAAAAACCTTGTGGATGGTAAAGAATTTATTCTTGCGTCTAAATTCTCAAATTAGGAATACAATAAAATTAAATTGAGACTCTAGGTCTTATTTATCATAGTATTAGATTTGTAAAACTCCTAGCTACATTTTGAAAAACTTCAATAAGGATACAAAAAATCCAAGTTTTATCGGTTTAGGTTGAGCTAAATGGAAGTTGTAAATTAATCCTAAGGATGTTGTGAATTGGTCGAGGTATTGCAGATATTGTTTGTAACTAACTCTGCCACTTGTATCGACCATTTGGTTACTAAAACTAAAACATACTCCATCGATCATCTTCGCTTTATTACCTATACGTAAGGTAGTATGAGCAAATTTTAGTTGATCATCACTAGAAGAATAAATCAATTGCTTAGTTTTTACATTCATTGAAGGTAAATAACTCGTAGAATGATTTAGCATTCCTGTAACTAGGTTAAGCGAAGTTTCATCGCTTGTTGAAGTAGTATTTAATTTGGCATCTTGGCGTTTTAGACTTTCTAATTCATCGGTAAGTCTCTCAGAAAATATTAAAGAGACTACTGAGGAAATGTCATAAAGATCTGCCCCATACCCCATAAAGTTAATCTTAACTTTACTTAAGAAATTATCTGTAAATCTTAAGTTGTTGCGATCTAGTTCTCTAAATTTGTCATAGCAAAGATGAAAAACTTCTTGTAAGGGTAAGATAATTGCCTGTTCAATTTCACTCAAACTAAAATTGATATTAAAGAGAGGAAATCTTAAGTCAACTTTTGAGCGAGTTGCTAAAAATCTATAACCTCGCAGGCCATTATAGATAGTTTCTAAAGGAAGAGGAGATCTAACCCTAGGACTATTATTTACCCCATTGACTATTTCTTTAAATCCTTTTTCTACACTTAGGGAAGAAACGGTATAGTCATTTTGATCGGTAATAAAATTAATCCATGCTGAGTTATAGCATAAATTTAGATTAATTAAATAAGGTTTGTCTTCTGGGCTGTCTTCAACTAAAAGTGTTGTTGTAGCTGTATCTGCTGTACATTTGAAAATTTTCTCATCACTTAAAACAACATCTTCAGCAAAAAAGTGTTCTTGTAATATCTGTTTTAAAATGTGTGTCTGTATAGTTGCTTGTTTTCTTAACTCAGAAACAATGATGTTGTAAGAGATTTTTTTAACTACCAATTTCCCATTGGCAACTTCAAGGTTTAAGCTTTTAGCCGTTTCATTACTATAAATGCGTAAGTGATTGTCTAAAAAATCTTGAAGATTTGCGACTACCGAGCTCGTAAATAGATCTTTATTGGTAATATTCCCGAAGTTAATCCCTTGAAGGTCACCTCTTTTTAAAGCAAGGAGATTTACAGTTTCATTGTCAACATAACCTGCAGCTAAATTAATTTCTTGGGAGTCAATATGGATTGACAGAATTAAGTTCTTTGATTTACTGTTTGCCACAATGTTAACGTGTAAAGCTTATTAATATTTTATATTATTATCCCGTAGTAATTACTAAAAATGAACTCTAATCATTTTATGAAAAAATGCGGGTATTTTCATTTACTATTTTACAACAAATCGCGAGAAAAACGGCTTTTTTTTAACAATATTTTGAAAAATTAACAAATTGTATTCTTTAAATTACTGAGAAGGTATAAAAAAACGGACAAAAAGTATATTTAAACCTATATAAATAGCTAAAATGTTTAAAATTTAGGCATAACTTTTTTTGTCCAAAGCAAAAACATCTAAGTTTTTGATAATTAACTAAAAAGAATAATTTAGTCTAAAAATAGCTCTGAACCTATTAGCAAGTTCAGAGCTAGAGTTTAATTATCTTTAATTTAAATCGTCAGTATAGTTTCCTTTAACTGGTTCAGAAGAGAAGTTGGCATTATATAGAGGTTGCCCTCCTTTGCCTGGAACCAAACTAGTAACTAAGACATTTTTTGCTAAATTTTCTGGAATAAATTTTATGGAAATACCATTGTTATAGCGCAGATCTACATAATCTACGAGATAACCTTGCGGAACTTTTATTTGTTCGGCTGCAAGTAAAAAGCGTCGAATACTTTCATTAATATTTACCGAATCTAAATTCAGTAAAATACCATTACTTAAAAGTATTTGCCATGCATCAGAAGAATCTACTCTAATTTCTTTAATGCTTAAATTCGTTGAATCTAAGTCATCTTTTACTTGTAACCAATAGTTTAATGCTGTTTGAATGTAATATTGATTAGAAATTAGAACAGGTATTTGATTATCAATAAGATCACTATTTAAATCAATTACCTTATTTTCACTTTGTTGTGCATTTTGCTGTTCTTGCTTAGGACTATAAAATAATTTACCATCCTCTGTTATGTATCCCACTTTATTTCCATCCGTCCAAATAGCATAGGGTTTATATTCTTGCAGACGAATATTAACAGTATTTGGCCATACTTTGTTGACCATAACAAATTTTATCCATGAATAGCCATCAAGCTTATCCACGAGGTTTTTGGTATTGAAACTAAAGTATCCCTTATCTTTATTATCTGAGTTAGTTATAGCCGCTAAAATATCTTCGCTATTAGTAAATTTTAAATTAGTATTAATTTGATACTGATCCATTGGGGTAGTATCAATAAATTGACCAATACGACTTCTTTGGCTAATTAAAACTATTAAGAGAATCAGTAATATTAGGCTAATATAGAATACTTTGGCTTTTATAATCCGTTTTAACATAATCAATACAAAATATATCCAGCTGGTGCTGGATATATTATAAACTTATTAACCTAATTCGACATCATTAATTGCATCGACAAGAACATGTAAGCAAAGTTTAGTATAATCCATGCCACGATATTTAGCTGCCATAGGGAATAAACTGTGGGTAGTCATCCCTGGGTTAGTGTTTATTTCTAGAGCATAGAATTCACCTTCTTGGTTGCTTAAAATATCAACGCGACACCAGCTTTTAATTCCTACTGCCAAAGTAGCTTTTTCGGCAAGGGCAAGAATTTTTGCCGTTTGCTCAGGGCTTAGATTAGCAGGACATTCATAGCGTGTATTATCATCAAAGTATTTTGATTGATAATCGTAGAACTCATATTTTTTATCAATAATAATCTCAATAGCAGCTAAGGCTTTATTATTTAAAACTGGTACTGAGTATTCTTTACCATTAATAAATTGTTCTACCAGAACTTGATTGTCAAGTTTGGCTGCTGTAATTAGAGCAGGTAAAAGCTCTTCTTTACTTTTTACTTTGCTAATCCCAATTGACGAACCTTCCAGATTTGGTTTAACAAAGAGAGGCAGACCTAGATCAGCAATAATTTTATCGAGATCAAGAGTATCTTGTTGTTCAAGTATTTGGTTCGCAGTTAGATTAATAAAAGCTGAAGTCGAAACTTGACTTTGTAACCAAACTTTTTTGGTTAATAGCTTATCTAGAGTTAAAGCTGATTGTAGAAGATTACAACCTGAATATTTAATGCCTAGAACATCAAGAAAACCTTGTACTTGTCCGTCTTCGCCAAAGCGTCCATGTAAGGTATTAAAGACAAGATTGAAGCCATCTTTTTTTAGATTAATGAGATCGTAAAATTTTGGATCAATTTTATGCACATCAAGGTTTAAACTACTTGCTTTTAAAGCCGAGTAGATACCATCTCCAGAAAGAAGAGAAATTTCTCTTTCATTTGAAGTACCACCGCATAAAACCGCAATTTTATACTGTTTAAGATCTTCGACAGTGTATTTATTTGTTTTCATAGCCTAAATTAACTTAGTTTTTTCCACCCTGAATTTGCTAGAGCCGCATTTACTTTACGGGAAACCGAACCTGCTCCTTGTGAAAATACCACATCATTGTCTTGCAGAATCAGATCTAAAATTTCACCAAGGTCTTTTTGTCCTACGGCAATACAGTCTTTACCTAGTTTACGAATTTCATGCGAAAGACTTTGCGAGTCAGCTCCTACGATAGGGTCTTCACCAGCTGGATATACATCTAAAAGAATAACTTGATCTGCTTTGCTTAAAGTTAAAACAAAGTCATCAAATAAACTAAGCGTACGTGAATAGCGATGTGGCTCAAAAAGCATTACTAAACGACGCTCTGGAAATACTTCGCGAGCAGTATTAATAGTTGCTTCTAATTCGGTCGGGTGGTGACCATAGTCATCAATAAATAAAGCCTTACGTTGCTCATCAATTTGATATTCACCTATGCGATCAAAACGACGACCTGCCCCCGTAAATGCTTTTAAGCCTTCTTTAATTTTATCTAAAGGAAGACCTTCATTTAGAGCTACAACTAGAGCTGCTGTAGCATTAGAGGCATTATGACGACCTGATGCCGATAATTCTAAGTCAATTACTTCTTTTTCAGGAGTTAGAACTGAGAATTTACAGCTAAAAAATCCTGGGGTATAAGAAATAATTTGGTAATCAGATCCTTCAGAGTAGCCGTAAGTTATAGTTTTACGACCAATACGCGGAATAATGTCATGAATAGTTGGTGAGTCATAACAAACTACAGCTGTGCCATAAAAAGGTACATTATGCAAGAAATTTACATAAGTATCGATCATACGGTTAAAGTCCCCTTGGTAGGTTTCCATATGATCTTTTTCAATATTAAGAATAACTGAAGTAAATGGAGTTAGATGTAAAAAGGAAGCATCTGACTCATCTGCTTCAGCAATCATGTATTTTCCTTGCCCTAGACGTGCATTACTGCCTGCATTTTTAACTACCCCACCATTGATAAAAGTTGGATCTAGACCAGCAGCTGTAAATACTGTAGCAAGCATTGCCGTAGTGGTAGTTTTACCATGTGTACCAGCAACAGTAATTCCGTGTCTAAAACGCATGATCTCTGCTAACATTTGCGCTCGACGGATAATTGGAATGCCTTTTTCACGAGCAGCAATAATTTCAGGATTACTTTCTTTAATTGCCGAAGAAACAACAATAATTGCAGCCTGATCGATATTTTCTTTTTTATGCTCAGGGTAAATAGTAATACCCATGTTTTTTAATTTGCTGATAGTAGCATTTTGTCCAATATCTGAGCCAGAAATTTCATAACCAAGGTTTTTTAACACTTGGGCAATTCCTGACATCCCTACCCCACCAATACCTATAAAGTGAATATAGCCTTCAATAGGCATGTGACGTTGTTGCATTGGATTCTTTTCGTCAATAATTTGCTTAATCATATATAAAGTGCTCTATAAGTATGAATTAATAAATTCGATAATTTTATCTGTGGCTTTTGGTGTTGCTAATGCACTTTGTTTACTTGCCATTTGATAGAGTTGGTGGTAGTTTAAACGGCAAATTTGTTTAACTAAACTCTGAGCATTAAAATCTTGATTGAGAATATAAAGGGCAGCGCCGGCATTAGTTAAGTACTTAGCATTTTGCAATTGTTGCTGATCCTTTTGCAGGGCAAGAGGAACAAAGATTGCGGGACGATTACAGCTAGCAATTTCAAATACGGTCATAGACCCTGAACGACAAATAATCAGGTCACTATCCAAGTATTTTTCCACCATATTATCGATAAATTCTTGCACCACAAATGAACTTTGTAGCCCTAGTTCTTGCACTAGTTGCTCAACTTCATTAAAGTTGCCCTTACCAACTTGTTGATAAGTTTTAGTTTTAATGCCAAGAACTTCTAACTCTTTTATTGCTGGAGCTAGATTGCGATTGAGAATTTGTGCCCCAAGAGAGCCACCTACGGCAAGAATTTTTAATTCGCGTTTACTAAAACTTAAGAGATTAAATTCAGCTTGTTGCTCGGCACTTAGGTTTTGGTAAACTTTTTCATAGTTTTCTGGACTATATTCAAGGTCTTGCTCTTTTGCCTTACTAAACACTAGAAGGTCTTTAAATTCGACCTTGGCTTTTTGCTCTAAAGACTCGAGATTTGTTTGACTCTCGAGTTTAGTAAAGTCTTCACGCAGAGGTTGACCTACCACATATTCGGCTTTTTTTGCTTCTTTTAAAGGGTAAGCAAATAACATTAGGTTGGCAAACTTAGCTAAGATTTTATTAGTTAGTCCCATAACCCCGTTATTTTCAATCATAACTAGAGGTACGCCAGATAGTTTGGCTGCAACTCCAGTAGGTCCACATACGTAACCCCCTGTTCCTACTACGAGGTCAGGTTTAAAGCTTTTAATAATTTTTTTGGCTTGGAAAATTGATTTTAAGATTTTAAATGGAGCTCTTAACCAAGCTTTAGCTCCACGTGAAACTAAGCCTTCGATATCAATAAAGTAGATAGGATAGCCATATTTGGGTACAAGTTGAGCTTCCATGCGGTTAGCAGTACCAACCCATGCAACTTCTACCCCTTGTTCTGTTAGTTTTTGTGCTATTGCTAGAGCAGGGAAAATGTGTCCTCCTGTGCCTCCAGCCATGATTAACACTTTTTTCTTTGTCATATAAATAGAGTGCAAATTGGATATGAAAGGAAACAATCTAATAGTATATACCAAAGACCCTTAAAGTGCTGTAGTTTCTTAGTAAAAATAAAAAAAGATCTACGCAAAATAACGTAGATCTTATAAGCTATTTATTTTTTCTTGCCCGCTTGTGTTGTGGCAAGCTTTTCTTGCGTGAAAAGAAATTATTTAAGTAATCAAAGAAACTTAAGACCATATCTTTAGAACGACTTTCTTTTAGTTTTTCGCCATTAGCAATTAAGCGATTTTCGTAGTCAATACGCATGGTAATACCTAATGCCGTAAACATTACCACATAGGATGACCCCCCATAAGAAATTAAGGGATGGGTACTACCATCAGTTGGTAAAAAGGCTACGGTCATACCTAAGTTATAGAGGGCTTGATAAGCAAACCATAAAACAAAAGTAAAGACTAAAATTGCTTGGAAAGGACGCTTATAGATGAAAAAGGTTTGGTGAGAAATCTTAAACATGCGTAAATAGAGTAAAATTTCTAAAACTACGAGGATAATAATACCTATATAACCAAACTCTTCTCCGTAAATAGCTAAAATATAGTCAGTATTAGCTTCGGTAAGATAGCCAGATTTAAAAATTGAATTCCCTAAACCTACGCCCCAAAATCCGCCATGGGAAAAGGCAGAAATAGAGTTAATAACCTGATAGGATTTACCATAAGGATCAGAATATGGATCTAAGAAACCTGTAATACGATCCATAAGGTAAGATTTATTGGTTACGTAGATAAATAAGAGCGTAGCGGCAACAATTAATACAGGCGTAAATCTTATTACCATTGCTTTTAGGTTCGGGGTAACATAGACAATGGTTACACTACTAATTATGATTAACATTAAAGTTGAACCAAAATCAGGTTGCATGAGTAAAAGCATTGCCATTATCAGGAAAAATCCTGTAAAACCTAGCATATCTATTAAGCGAAAGTTACTTTCGCTAGATACAGCCACAAGGTAGTGAGCTAAATAAATTAGGGTACAAAGTTTTGCTAATTCTACAGGTTGGAAAGTAAAACCAAATAAACTAATCCAACGCTGAGCTCCATTAACCGAGTGCCCAAATGTATGAACAAAAATCAAGGCTCCAATGGTAAGTATTGAAATCAAAGGAGTAAAGGTTCGCCATTTGGACGAGTTAATGCATAAACTCACTAAAAAGGTTATTACTCCGGCAACCATTAACAGAGCTTGTTTAGGATTAAAAATCATCCCCATTTGCTTAAGAGAAAAGTAAACTGAGGAAGAAAATACAGTAATTATCCCCAAACCAAAAATGCTAAAGATTAAAGCAAGTAAATAACCGTCATATAGCTTGATAGTGTGGTCATTATTTTTATTATCACCTAGATAGATAAGACCATGGGTAGCGTTTTGGGCAAAGTTTAACAGAGATATTCCCCAACGCTTTACTCTACTAGGCTTCTGATACTTTTTTGCAATTTCAGTAAACTTCTGCCCTCTCTCTTCATAGTTTTTAAATTGATCTAAACTAGCACAACCAGGACTTAAGAGAACTACATCATTGCTTTTTAATTTAGGAGCTATATGAGTCATTACCGTTTCTAAAGTAGCCCCTTTAAAAACTTGGGCATGCGGAGAGCATTTAGCTACTTCTTCGGCATCACGACCATAGCAAATAACTTCAATATTTTTTATTTTCGCTACTGCAGGAGCTAATTCGGTAAAGTCTTGCTTTTTCCCTTCGCCCCCCATTAGGAGATAAAGCTTATTATTACTATGTAAATCTACCGAACGTAAGGCTGATTCAACCGAACCTATATTGGTTGCTTTACTATCATTAATAAAGCGCACGCCGTTATTTGAAACATGGACAAGCTCAAATCTATGTGGCAAGCCTTTAAAATTACGAGCTGCTTCAAAAATTAACTTGTCTTGTTGTTCAGAGTGAGCCTGTAAAGTTAAACGCACTAAAGCTATGGCTGCCAGAAGGTTTTCATAGTTATGCGTCCCTTGGAGAAGAAAATCTTTAACAGGTAAACTTACATAGGAAACACTAGTTGCATTATCGTATAAGGTCGGAATATTTAATGTCCGTTTTTGCGGATCATAGAAGTAAGAAGCAGGCTGTTTTACTGGATCTGAAGTAAAAGCAGTCATGTGCTTTTTAGCATTTTCATTGCGAGGCCAAGTTGCTTGATCTATTTTGTTATAAAGTAAGCTCTGGCTTAAATCGTAAATATGCTGTTTGGCTGCCGTATAATCTTCCATGCCATTATATCTATCTAAATGATCAGGCGTAACATTTAGAATAGTTCCTACGCGTAGTTTTAAACTATTGGTAGTCTCAAGTTGGTAACTTGAAAGTTCTAACACATAATAGTTATAACTTTCGGTAAGAGTAGACATTACTGGTACTCCCACATTTCCTGCTTTAGCTACATGGTAACCAAGATATTGCAGAATATGCGTAGTTAATTCGGTAACCGTAGTTTTACCATTTGAACCAGTTATCCCAATTACGGGAGCATCGCGGAAAATAGGATCTTTAGAATCATTTTTTAAGCGAGCAAAAAGTTCAATATCGCCAATAATTTCCACTTTTTGTTCTCTTGCTTTAGCAAAAGCAGGATGAGATTTTGGAATTCCAGGCGTTACAATAAGAAAATTTTGTTTGGCAAGGATATCTGGTACATTTAAAGGATATACTTCGATATCACCGTTAATTGATTGTAAGGTAGAAATGAACTCTTGATCTGGCTTATCATCAAAGAGAGTAATTTTATAGTGATTGTGTTCTTGATGTGTTAAAAGAAAGCGAGCTGTTTCAAAGCCACTTTTTTTCACGCCCACAATCCCAATATTTATTATATTTGGAATGGATAAAGACATAAAAGATACTTTGTTGAACAAAAGACTAAATTTTTGACTTTTATTTTTTTTGCAAAAGTCCTTTCTATTATATAGGATAAAAGCCTCGTTTTCACGAGGCTTATATTAATTTAGAATAACTTATTGCTATAAACGACAATACTGAGAACTAAGAGAACAAAAGCTACTGACCAAAAACGAGCAATTACTTTAGTTTCGCTTAAGCCTTTTTTCTCAAAATGGTGATGTAAAGGAGCCATTAAAAATACACGACGTCCTTCACCATATTTACGTTTGGTATATTTAAACCATACCATTTGGATTGCCGAAGATAAGCATTCTACGACAAATACTCCCCCCATAATTACCAGAAGAAGTTCTTGACGTACGAGAACGGCTAAAAATCCTAAGAGCCCACCAAGAGCTAAAGAACCTACATCTCCCATAAATACTTGGGCTGGGTAGCTATTAAACCAGAAAAAGCCAACACAAGCACCAACAAGAGCTGCACATAAAATAGCTAAGTCTAAAGTTTGCGGAATATTATATCCACTAAATACCCCAAAGCCCCCTACATCTATGGCAATAAAGCCAAAGCCTAAAGCACAGAATAAGGTAGGAATTATCGCTAAACCATCTAAACCATCGGTTAGGTTTACGGCATTAGAAGCCCCAACTACAGTAAAGTAGGCAAATGGAATAAATAAAAATCCAATATTTGGCATCCAATCAACCAGAGGAATTGCTAGGCTCGTAGTTACTGGATCATTACTACTAAAGTATAAAATTAAAATAGGAATAAGTGAAACTAATGAAAGAGAAATATATTTTTGTTTTACACTTAAACCATCAGAATTTCTGCGTTTAATTTTTAAGTAGTCATCTATGTAACCCACTAGGCCAAAACCAATGAAAATAAGTAAGGCTAACCAGATATAAAGATTATTCCAGCGACTAAAAAGTAGAGTACCTACGGTAACTGCCAAAATAATCATTACCCCACCCATGGTTGGGGTGCCTTGTTTTTTCAAGTGGGTTTGCATGCCATCAGTACGAATACTTTGACCGTATTTAAGTTTATGAAGGGTTTTAATTAAAGTTGGACCTAAGCTGAGGCAAATAATTAGGGCTACAGCAAAAGCACCAAAAAGTGCAAGTCCAAAGGAAGTAAAATCAATAAACATAACTATTTTATTATTTTAAATATTCTAATAACTCTTGAGAAAGATAAGCCTCTGGAGCAAAATGAGTAGGATCATTTTTTAGCATTTGCACAAACTCTTTAAAGCAAAGATTCATTTTTGAAGAATTACTGCCTTTAAAAGCTATAGCAAAGTTAGTTACAGAATTATCTTTTATGAGTTGAAATACTTTACAAGCAAGGCGGTAATAACTCGACTCAGCTACAGGCGTAGTTATATTATGCTCTTCAACAACATAAAGAGGTTTACCGTCTTTACTTATAGGTAAGGTATAAATTGTCTTATTTGCAGCAACTTTAGGTTTTACTGTTACATAGCTAAAGTTAGCAATTAAGGTAAAAGGTTGCTTTTCACCCGCAATGTACTTTTGGTAGACTTCAGTAAAAAAGTCAACCTTGGTTTGATAATCGAGTTCTGCCATAAAGCCGAGCATAAAGTATTTATGCTCTTGCTTTTGTAAAGCAAGAATTTCCATTGAAGCTAATACTGAGCTAGGGTTAGCATTATAGCTATCGTCAATATAACAAGCTGCAGGAGTTTTTATAATTTTTGTGCGACGCGCTGGGGTTGGCACATTTTGTAAACTATAGAGAATATGATCGAGTGGAACGCCTCCAGCTAAGCATACAGCTATAGCTGCTGTAGCATTGTATGCTCCAATTTTTCCCTTTAGGTTAGTGCGAACTTTTACTTGTTGCGGATCCACAAAAATCTCTTTGGTTAAATTATGCTGATTTTGAGGTATATGTAAACGTTTAACCTCAAAAGCATTAATATAGAGGTCAAAGGTTATTTGCTCGTCTTGAAACTCTAAAGTATTTTCATCGAGATAAAAATCAGCCACTGGATTTTTAGCACTAAAAGTTAAAAGGGTTTGATGTCCATTGCGGGCAAACATTAAATCATTGGTATAAGAATCAAGATTAATAATTTTTACCCCGTTAACATTTAGATTGGCAAAAATTTCATTTTTCGCTAGAGCTACACCCTTAATGCCGCCAAAGCCCTCGGTATGCGCAGGTTGCACATTATTAATTATGGCTATATCTGGGCACGAAAGAGCAGTGGTGCGAGCAATTTCCCCTATGTGATTTGCCCCATGTTCAACAACTGCCACTTCAGGTTTTATTCTATGCTTAATATGACTATTAACTATGTCTAATAGGGTAATAGGTACTCCTAGTTCATTATTAAAATTTCCTGTAGTACTTACTACGCGGTGTGGGTAATAGTTACGAAATACATGCGAAACTATTTCTTTTAACGAGGTTTTACCTGATGAACCAGTAATAGCAATAGATAAAGGGGCATAGTCAAATCTTACTTGACGAGCAACAAAGTTTAGAGCCTGATTTATATCAAGCACAGGAATAATATTTCCTAGGTTATTTTTTAAACAAAAATCCTTGTCTTCTTCACTAAGATTGCCGAGAAAAACAACCGTATTACGGTTTTTTAACGCCATGCTAGCTAATTCTTGTCCCGTAAAGTTATTACTTTTTAGAGCAAAGAATGCCGATACTTTTAAGTCATTATTGAGGCGACGCGTATCTGTGGTTAAAAATACGGGTTGAGAAGCAAAAGGTAAGCCTTTAAAGGCAAAGAGATCACATAATACCTCTGAGGCACTATAGTATTTACTTGTATCCTTGTAATTGCCTTTTACTTGATCTAAAGGGCTTACTTCAACCTCTTTAGGTTGATCAAAGTTTTTCTCTTCTCCAGCAAATTTACCTATGTAGGTGATAGGAATTTCGTGATTTGGAATAAAAGGTTTACCTTTTTTAACTTCTTCAAGGTATTTTTCGGTTTCAAGAACTACTGTACTTCTTGCCGTAATCCCAGCATGGTTTTTATAGTGCTGGCTTTCACGCAGAGCAAGTTCTTCTTGATATTTATCTTGTTGTTTAAATTCTTCTTGGGTTTTATCAACAAGACTAATAATTTGTTCTTCAGAAGCATAGGTTACAAGACTTTCAGGTTGGAAAGGGATAAATCTTTTATCAAGAAGATTTGCCTTTTCTAAGCCTGTAATAATCGCTTGTAAGCTTGTGTAGTGAGACATTATTTTCCTCGATTAAAATATTCTTCTATTACTTCTTGATCAGAAAAATGATGAACTTGGTCACCGATTATTTGTTCGGTTTCATGTCCTTTACCTGCAACTAAAATACAGTCTCCAGGTTGAGCTTGAGCAATAGCACTAATAATTGCTTGGGCACGATCACCAATATAGCTAACATTTTCTTGGTTGCTTTTTACTCCAGCTAGAATTTGTTGGGCAATTTTTTCTGGATCTTCTGAACGTGGGTTATCATCGGTAATAATTACCTTGTCTGCTAAAGTGCTAGCAATTTCTCCCATAAGAGGACGTTTACCTGGATCACGATCACCACCACAACCAAAAACTAGCGTAATTTTGCTTTGTGGTTGATCTTTAAAATGTACTTTGGCACTTTCGAGAGCTTTGCTTAGGGCATCTGGAGTGTGAGCAAAATCAACAATAACGGTTTTGTTTTCTTGATTTGGCATAACTTCCATGCGACCTTTTACCGATTTAAAGTTTTGGGCATAAGCAAAAATTTTCTCTAACTCTATACCGTAGAGATATAAAGAAGTTATAGTTGTAAGAACATTGTAAGCGTTAAAAAGACCAATTAATGGTACTTCTAAAGTAGTTTGCGTTTTTAACTCTTTAATTTTATCTTCAAAACTAAAAGTAATGCTCAAGCCTTTAGTATGGGCAACAACATCTAAAAGGTTTACTACTATATCAGCTTTAAAGCAAGCAATTTCGTTAATACGTTTACCAATATTAATTACGGCAAGACGTGGTTTTACTTGGGCATTGAGAACCTGACTTACCAGATCATAATCTTCAGGTTGGAGTTCAAGAAACTCATTTTCTCCTAGAGGATTAGGTAAAGTATTTCTCGCTCCAGCCACGTGTTCATCAGGAGGTATAGCCCCTAAAAAAGAAAGTAAAGCTGGCGTAGATGCCGAAACTCCACGCGTACTTGCGTTATCGCCTTGGCTTTTAGCAAATTTTAAGGAAATTAATTTAACTATGCGACCGCCGTAGTCATTTTCTTCTCCATTACAAGTAACTATATAGTCGTTAACATTGTGTTTGGTGAAAAAGCGAGCCTTAGCTTGGAAATAATCTTCCATGGTCTTGTGATAATCTAAGTGATCTTGAGTTAGATTAGTAAAAATCGCTTGCTTAAAGCGAACATTACGGACACGATTTAAGGCTAGACCATGAGAAGTTACTTCCATAACTACCGCACTAGAACCAAGAAAATCAGCTTGGAAAATATTATCTAAAACCGTGCAAGGGTCAGGGGTCGAATTTTTTGCTTTAGCTAAATGACCATATTGCCCTAAGCCGATAGTTCCGATAATAAAAGGTGGAGCCTTAGGAGTTAAAGCTGCCAAACCTTGGGCAATTAAATTAGTTGTTAAAGTTTTACCATTAGTGCCTGTAACCCCAATTACAGGTACATCTAAACCTACTTTATCTTTAGAGCTCACCGAAGCTAAAAAGTCATAGAATTTTAGAGTTAAAAAGCTCAGATATTTATTTAAGTCATATACTTCAAAAATATCAATTTCTTGCCCATTAACTATATCAGTACGATGAACATAAGCGTGAATGCCAATTAGATTTTCATTATGGGTAATAATAACTTTACTACCACGCCCTACAGCATCAGCAATAAAGGCTCTGGCATCAAGGTTAAAGCCCTTGGTTGCGGCAAAAACCGTATGCGAGTCACACTCTTTGCTGTTAATACTAATATTAGTAAGTTGATGTTTTACAATTAATGGTTTTAATTCGTTAATTAAACCAAGAAGTTGTTTAATTAATTGTTCAGTACTTAATTGCACCATTTTTATTTTCCACTATGTAGTAAAATGCGATCAGAAGACATTTTATCTTCTGGAATATTATAATAATTTAGCGTAGCTTCCATTATTTTGCGCCAAACAGGAGCGGCAATTGCCCCACCATAGTATTGTTCTCCCTTAGGATTATTAATTACAATTACTAAAGCAAAGCGAGGTCTTGTTGACGGGGCTACGCCTGCAGTGTAGGCAATATACTTATCAACATATTGCCCCCCTTCAACTTTTTTAGCTGTCCCTGTTTTTACCGAAACATTATAATTTGGGATGGCTGCCCGAGTTCCCCCACCCCCACTTTCGGCAACCCCTTCCATTAATTCCAATACTGTTTTGACAATATTAGCATTAAGTTTTTGTTTGGCTTGGGGTGGCGTTTGTGACTTAATTAACGAAAGAGGATATTCAGCGCCAAAGTTACCTAGAGTAGCATAAACATGAGCTAATTGGAGAGGGGTAACCTGTTGCATATAGCCGTAGGAAAATACTGCCTTATCTAGATCTGTTAATCTATTGTTATAAGGAAAATACCCCATGGTTTCTCCTGATAAGCCAAGACCTGTTTTTTGTCCAAAGCCAGCTGCGAGGTAGGTCTCTCTTAAACTATCTCCTGGAAGGAGAAGAGAAATTTTTGCTACCCCAATATTAGAAGATCTTTGTAAGATGCCTCGAATAGACAGAGTATCACGCGGACCTACGTCTTTTACTTGGTGACGCCCTACAGTAAGATTGCGCGTATTAATAACCGTAGTTGGAGTAATAACTCTATTTAATAATCCCGAGTAAACCACAAAGGGTTTTACCGTAGAACCTGGCTCGAATACCGAAGTAATAGCATAGTTATTTAAGTACTCAGGGACTATTTTGCTTCGGTTGTTAGGATTAAATGAAGGAGCATTTGCCATAGCTAAGATATTACCATTAGTAACATCAACTAAAACGGCAGTAGCTGTATCTGCTTTATTTTCTACTATAGCTTCATTTAAAGCTTGGTAAGCCATTTCTTGCAGATCTATATTGATAGTTAGAGTAACCTCTTGTCCAGCTTGAGCATTAGCAATATTTTTATAGTTAATAATATTATTGCCAAAGTCTTTTTCATAGGAAATGTTACCATCCTTGCCAAGTAATTGAGCATTGGCAAGTCTTTCTACGCCAAACATCCCTTGTCCTTCATTGTCTAAAAGTCCAAGAACTTGTGAAATGGCATCGCCATAAGGGTAAAATCTACGAAAATCTGTATATGAAGATAAGCCAGGAACATTTAAACTTTTGATATAGTCAGCCATAGTAGGTGATACTTGGCTTTTTAAGCGCAGATATCTTGAGTTAGGTCTGCGTAATATATCTTGATACAGTTTTTTCGGGTCTACTCCTAAAGCTTTAGCTAGGGCTTGAAACACAGGGCTATTTTCTTGATTTACAGCTGCATAGGCTGGATCGAGAAAGACCTTAACATCTAAACCAAAAGTTTGATAAGGAATAGATGTAGCAAGAACTTTTCCTTGGGCATCGAGAATTTGCCCTCGAGGTGCACTTACAATTACATTACGTTGAATACGTGCATTAGTTTCACGAGCAAGATGTTGTTCATCACGTAAAGGAATAAAGTTCGTGAAAAATTGAAGAAAATAAAGAACTAAATAAATAGCAAAGATAACTAATAAAGAAACTGTAAAAAAATATAATCTTCCACTAGTTAATTTGATACCAAATTTAAAATCTTTTAAATTTTCTTCATCTCTTTTTTGGGAAGTTGTTTTAATCGGATCTAAATAGTTAGCTCGATTATTTTCATTCTTTTTTACCATTTGCGATAACCTTAACTACTCTTGTGGAGGAGTTAAAAGAGGAATACTAGGTGTAGGTAGTGTCTTATTTTGTGGTAAATATGGAATTACGACAATAACCTCAGCTTCAGTTGGAATTGGAATTAATGAGATTTTCCCTTGCGTAATTCTAATAATATTAGTTCGTGAGGTTAAAGAAAGAAACTCTAACTGCAGATTGTCATTTGAAAGTACCAAAGAGTTTTTATCTGCAAGCAACTGCGAGTATTTTACTGTAGTTTCAATCGAAACTCTACTAATGTAAATTTTTGCTAAGGCAAGAGATAAGATAATGAGGCAAAGTACTATGGTAAAAAATAATCTGGTACTAAAATCTTTATATAAAATCTTTAAGAGCGTGAACTCTGAGTCCCAATTTAATTTACCATAGCGTTGTTCAATATACTTTTTTCGTCTTGCTTTAGATTCTTGTTGTAATTGCTTTAGTTGCTCTTTTGGTTGTTCAAATTTTACTTTATCTAAGTTTTCAACTAAATCAGTAACTGCGGTTCCATTTGCTTTTGAAGCGTCGTCAATTTCCTTTTGGCTGAGAAAATTTGTCTGAGAGGTTTGTTTGTCCTCTGGGGATTTTTTATGCGTTGATTTAAAAAAATTCACGGTGTAAGCCTCAATCAATGGAAACTATTTGGAATCTTAATCCTGTTCTACTTCTTTGTAAGCTTTACTTGAGCGTTGTGCCCAACGTAAGATCGATGATCTTGAACGTGGATTTTCTTGAATTTCATCTTTACTTGGTTTTAGAGCTTTAGAAATTTGCTTAAAGTATACTTCTTCTTGCTCGATTTCAGTATCAGCTACAGGTAAGAATTTTGGTAAAGCTTTGGTAGTATTATTTTCTTTGAAAAAGTGCTTAACAATACGATCTTCGAGCGAGTGGAAGCTAATAATACTAATAATTCCTTCTGGAGCTAAAAGAAAAAGTGAGGCATTTAAAGCTGTTTCAAGTTCTAGTAATTCGTTGTTAATTACAATACGAATTGCTTGGAAAGTTCTTGTTGCTGGATTTTTATTGGTTACAGCTTTCTTTTCTACTGATTTAACTAAGTCAACTAAGGCATTAGTAGTTAAAAGAAATTTAGAAAACTCTGTTTGTTCTCTTAATTTACAAATAGCTCGGGCTATAGCTCGAGAATTTTTTTCTTCACCATAGAGGTATAAAGAGTCAGCAATGAGTTTTACATCACTACGATAGAGCCAATCGCGAGCAGTAATTCCTTGCGTTTGATCCATACGCATATCAAGTGGACCATCGTTCATAAAACTAAAGCCACGACTTGCATCATCAAGTTGCGGTGAGCTAACGCCTAAATCTAAGAGAATACCGTCAATTTTTCCTTGCAGATTTAATTCTGTAAAATATTCTCCCATTGACGAAAAAGGAGCATGAACAGGAATTACACGCGGATCTTCACTTTGTAGTTTTTGTGCAACTTTAATAGCTTCTAAGTCGCGGTCAAAAACATAGAGACGTCCATCTTGGTTGAGGTGTTTGAGAATTAAGCTAGAGTGACCACCACGACCAAAGGTACCGTCTACATAGATCCCATTTGGTTTTATGTTTAAGCTTTCTACAGCTTCATGTAGTAAAACTGTTTTGTGGACAAAGTTAGAGGTTGATTTTGTTGGAGTTTCCATGACAAATACTAGATTTAAGGAATGATAATTGTACTTTTTGCAATTTATTATTTTACCATTTTTGCCAGTTTGTGTCACATAAAAAAGTCCTTAAAGTGAGACTTTAAGGACTTTTAAACTATTTGTAAATTTCATCATTGATAATAAAGCTAGGGAAGCTACCTACAACTTTAAGACCACGACAGTTTTCTTCTAATTCAGCTAGAGCTTGTTGCACATGAATTTGGTTTAAATGTCCTTCAAATTCAACGAAGAACATTTCACGCCATGGTGAACCAAGAATAGGGCGTGATTCAAGTTTAGTTAAGTTGATTTTATATTTTTTGAATACTTCAAGAGAGTTTACTAAAGCACCTTCAGTGTGGTTAGTAATTAGCTGTAACATAGTTTTATATGAAACGCTTTGATCAAACTTAACTTCTTGTTTAGAAAGTACAACAAATCGAGTTTGGTTGTTAGCACTATTAGCAATACTATCGCTAATAATTTGTAAATCATATAGTTTAGCCGAACTCGAGTTACCTATAGCTGCTGCACGTGGATTATCTGCTTTAGCAACTTCTTGCATTGCATGAGTTGTTGAAGCTGTGAAAACAATCTGAGCATTAGGTTGTAATTCACGTAAGTGCATAGTTGATTGTTCATAAGGTTGAGCGTGAGTATAGATCACTTCAATCTCTTTTTCATCAAATAATTCTTTAGCTACAAATACGTGGTTAATGTCAATGGCAATATCAGCAACAATTTCTAAAGAGGTTTTAGCTAGAAGGTCATATACCTCATTAATTGAACCTGAAGTAGTATTTTCTAGAGGTAATACCGCAAAGTCAGCTTTACCAAAAGTTACGGCATTTACTACATCGTTAAAGTTTTCAAAACCATTTAGTTGAGACTTTTTACTTAGATGTTGAGCAAATTGTTCACAAGCAACGTAAGAATAGCTACCTGGTAAACCTAAGTAAGAAATAGCAATAGTTTCTTTTTGTTTTAAGTTGTAGAGATCTTTTTCGCGGAGAATAATTTCTTGTTGGTAGTTACAGCTGTCGTTTAAAATTGCTTTATATACTGCATTTAATAGGTCTGCATTTAAGTTTAATTTATTAGCAGCAGCTGTGTTTACAAGATTTGAAATAACTTCTCTTTCGCGACTAAGATCTTTAATAGGTTTGCTATTATGGATTTTATAATCTGCTACTTGAGCAGATAAGTTACGACGACTAGCTAAAAGTTCAATTAGCTTTGCATCAATAGTGTTAATCTCTTCACGAATTTGTACTAAGTCTTTATTTGATGACATAAATGAAAACCAAAATTATAAAATTGTTGAAAAAAGAAGGCAAAGAGCCTTCTTTTTTATTATAAATTATTTAGTTGTAGCTTCTAAAATTTCTTTAATTTTTGCTGTAACTGCGTCACCAATTTGATCTGGAGTTGGATTTGCTACTGGAATAGAAATGCTCGCTAAATTTAACTCATATCTACCGTTAATAATAAAAGTAGGAGTTTGACGAATGTCGTATTGTTTAGTTAATTCTTCTTGTTTGTTGTAGAAAACATTAACAGAAGGACTATTCCATAATTTATTTACAGCATCTGCATCAATATTTAAATTAGTTGCTAACCAATTTTTTAGCGGTTGTGGATCATTACGATATTGATAAGGAAGTTCAAAAGCTGCTGGCAGTAGTTTATCATTTTTAGTTACGTATAAAACTGAACGTAAACGGGCAAAATCACGATACATTTGAATATCGTTAAAAACAATATGCCACTCTAGGTATTCACCTGTACCAGGATATGTTGCTTTTAGCATTTGTTCAATTTTCTCTGGTACTTTATAAACTCGAGTAAAATCCGCACAGTGTGAACAAGCAAATGACATAGCCATACTTACTGTTGGATTTGGAGTTTGTGGTTGGTTTAATACCGTATAATCTCTACCAGCTACTACATTTGCAGAGCTCGCTTGAGCGAAAGCAAAGTAGGTTGTTGTTGCAGTTAAAGCTAATGTAGCTGTATAGAAGCCTTTCTTTAATAAAGATAAATTCATATGGCGTTTTAAGTATTTTCTTAGGTAGTTAAATAATAAATATAGTCTACCTATATTATATAGGCAAAATCACAAACTACAATAAAAAATAAATAACGAGAACCCCGAATCTCTAAAACTATTTGTATTTATCTGCAAATAATTTCATAAATTGTACGAGAGCATCTACGGCTTCTTCTGAAACAGCATTGTAAGTAGAAGCTCTTAAGCCTCCAATTACTTTGTGCCCTTTGAGGTAATATAATCCAGCTTCTTGTGCTTCTTTTACAAATTTAGCATCTAATTCAGCCGAAGGCGTATTAAATGAAACATTCATACGTGAACGCACTGCTGGGTTTACTTTGTTTACGTAAAAGTCTTGGCTATCTAAATAGTCATAAAGTTTGTTAACTTTACGAATATTAACTTGTTCTAAGTTTTCTAGGTTACCAAATGTATCTTTTAGATGTTTAAAAGTTAAACCGCAAGTGTACCAACTAAAAGTTGCAGGAGTATTAAATAAAGAATCAGAATCTGCATAAATTTGCCAGTTTAAAATAGCTGGGCAGAATTTATTTGCATGCCCTAAAAGAGATCTTCTCACTACGTATACTGTTACACCTGAACAACCAATGTTTTTCTGTGCTCCAGCATAAATAACATCATAATCTGAAACATTAATTGGGCGAGAAAGAATATCTGAACTCATGTCAGCAACAATTAGTACCCCAGGTGAAACTTTAGGTACGGTAAAGTTTTCAATCCCTTCTACTGTTTCATTGGCAGTAAAGTGCACATAGTCAACATCTTGAGTTTCTTGTGTCCAGTCAAGTTTAGTTGGTTGGTAGTCTTTATCAACTAACTCAGCTGTTCTAACCTCAATGTATTTTGCCGCTTCTAGGGCAGGTTGTCTTGACCAGTGTCCAGAAGTTAAATAAAGAGCACGATTGTGTTTTAGAGGTAGGTTTAATGGCACTGCATCAAAAGCACCACGACCACCACCTTGGAGAAAGAGTACAGCATAGTCATCTGGAACTTTTAAGAGTTCACGGAAAGTATTTTCCATCTCTTTGGCAAATGCCATAAATTCAGTCCCACGATGGCTAATTTCAAATACTGAGCTATGTGTATTTGCCCAGTTACCTAATTCGCTTTTAATTTGTTCAACAACTTCGGGAAATAAAGCTGATGGGCCAGCAGCATAATTATAATATTTCATGATCTTTTCACCCAAAAATTAAATTTTGTATAAACAATATCATAGCATAAAAAATTAAAGAGGGAAGATAATAACTCTTCCCTCTGATTTATTAATTTAATAACGATAAAAATGTACGTAGTTAACGATCATGTAATACCATTTACGGATATTAATAATATACTCGGCTGCTAGGTTGCCATTAATTCTTCCGTATTTGTGTTTTACATTACTCATAGCAGGATAGTTTTGGGCTAAAACTACCCATGAGTTTTGTGATTTGTTATTTTGTCTTAACCAAGTACGAGCGTCAATAATTTTAGCTATCCCCTGATTATAATTTGAAATAGCAAACATATCTCGGTCATAGCCAGTTAATTCTTTAGTTAGATTGCTTCTAAACTTCATTAAAAGTTTAGTTCCTTCTGTAATTGATTGCGTAGCATCTAACTTATCCGTAACGCCCAGAGTTTTTGCCGTAGCATTAGTTAACATCATAAAACCGCTTGGTCCCCAAGGACTAACAGCATTAGGAGTCCAACGTGACTCTTGATAGCCAACAGCCATAACTAAACGCCAGTCCATTTCAGTTGAGTATTGCTGAAATAGGGAGTTATAACGGGTGAATTTTGTTTGCATATTATTGACAAATATGCGACTTTCTTCACGCTGGTAAATGCTTAGGGCATTAAGGTTGTTATATTTTATATTTTGAAATTCGCTTGTTTTAGTAAAAGAAGTTAAGAAATTACTCAATTGCGTTCTTAACTCAGATTCTCTTACGTAAAAAACGTCATTAACTTTTAAAACTTTTCCTGCTTGGTCTTTAACTTTAAAGAGGACAGTAGTTGGATAAAGTTGTTGCAGAGCCTTAGCTTTATACTCGGGGGAGATAATAAAGCGAACTCTTTGGTTTTGAATGCTTTCACCATTGGCTACAATTTTATATAAGCCAAAGATATTGTTACCCGTTGCTACAATTTTTAATTTAACTAAGCTAGTGTAGTCAGCACCAGCTGCCTGATAAACTGAGGCGTTAGTTGGGTAATTAACCGTAGAGGTTACATGCGGTTTATAAGCAACGATAGTTAAATCTTCAGTTAGGTATGGTGCTGTTTGATAGGAAGCGTCTAAGAATTTAAACTGACTGTTTAAGTTCCCCCCAGCTATATCTATTTCATTATTTGTAAAAGCTTTTGCCAAGCTTGAAAGAGAAGGGTAGACTTTATAGGTTATAGATAAGTTATTAGCTTTAGCAAAAGCTTGTAAAATTTCATGGTCTAAACCTATAGTAGCTTCTTTATCCTTAATAAAATAATTAGGAGAAAGAACCATACCTACTTTAACAGTATTACCTGTAGCCATGGCAGGAAAGATATTGCAGAAGATTAACAACGTCAAAAATATATATTGAAGTTTTTTAATCATGTTTGTCTTTAAAAATCCGGCTCCAAAATGGAGGAATGAAAAAATCAAATCATTTATTTTAGCATAATTTTTGCAGATTTAGGAAAGAAAATTAAATAATTGCTCGTAATTCTCAAGAGATAATAATAGTTACATATAGGTTATATAATTGATTTAAAAAGTTTAAATAGCTTATTGACAAGTGTAGTAAAATATAAGCGATAAAAATTTTAGCTTAAATAAGGATTACAATGTTAGGTACAAAAATTCCAGAATTAATGGATTTTCCTGCTCAAGTAAGTTTTAAAGTAGTAGGAAAGATTGAAGAGCAAATTCGTGCAGGTATAGATAAGGTTATGGCAGATAATCAAGTAACCGACTTTACTGTAGAGTCACGTCAAAGCTCAAAAGGTAATTATGTTTCATGTTCGGTAACTTTAAATGTTAAAGATCCTGCCCACATGGAAAAGCTTTATACCGAACTTTCTCAAGTAGAAAGTGTCCTAATGGTAATTTAATAAAAAACACCTCTTTTGGTTATTTTGCTAAAAGAGGTATTTTTTTTATTTAAAATAAAAAGCGAAAAATAAAAATTGCGATTAAGATTAATTTTTTTTCTATTTTTTTTAATTTTTATTTAATGTTTGTTAAAATTTGCGTGTTTAAAAAACAATAGATTAACGATTTTTTTTAAAATTAATCTTGACATTAAAACTTTATTAAGGCATAATAAACCTCGTTAGCAAATCGGGAGAACATTCTAAAACGTCGATAATACCGTTACTTTTCCCATAAAGGCTAGCAAGATTTCTTTGCCTCGATAGCTCAGTCGGTAGAGCAAGGGATTGAAAATCCCTGTGTCGCTGGTTCGATTCCGGCTCGAGGCACCACTTTATTATTCCTCCTTAGTTCAGTCGGTAGAACGGCGGACTGTTAATCCGTATGTCGCTGGTTCAAGTCCAGCAGGAGGAGCCATTATTTATAAACATAGCTACAATAGTTAGTTAAACTTTTTTCGTTCCTCCTTAGTTCAGTCGGTAGAACGGCGGACTGTTAATCCGTATGTCGCTGGTTCAAGTCCAGCAGGAGGAGCCATTTTCTTTGCCTCGATAGCTCAGTCGGTAGAGCAAGGGATTGAAAATCCCTGTGTCGCTGGTTCGATTCCGGCTCGAGGCACCATTTTATTATTCCTCCTTAGTTCAGTCGGTAGAACGGCGGACTGTTAATCCGTATGTCGCTGGTTCAAGTCCAGCAGGAGGAGCCATTATTCAGGGAGTAGCAGTTACAGACTGCTACTTTTCTTTTACAATTTAATTCTTAGGTGTAAAATACCTTAAGAGAGCAGTAGCTCTCTTTTTTTATATTCTTTCCACATATGTTATGTATGTGCTATAATATTAAATTAAGGATTTTAATATAAAAGAAGGTGAATTGTCATGTACGATAGAGCTGTCATCGAAGGACTAGTGGATTCAACTATTGTTGAGTTAGAAAACGCTGGAACCAAACCAGAGTTACCACATATTTTTCTACATCATATTCTTTTCAAATCAGACAAATATATTGAAGATTTTATTGCCAAAGCTGCAAAACAAGACTTTGAGTGTGACGAACCTGAGTATATCGAGGGGGAGTTCTTAGATGAAGAAGATGGCGTAGCTTTTCCAGAAGGTTGTTGGAATCTTGATATAGTTGTAGAAAGTACTTTAGATGATAAAGAGCTTATTGTAACTGATATTCTAGACATCTTAAATCTTGTTGAACAATTCCCAAATGAAGAAGTTCAATACGGATTATTTGGTACCTTTATTGAAACTGGGGAAGATGATGAAACTGTAGATCCAGTTTATTGGTCACCAAGTGAAATAATTGACTAACAAAAAAGCAAAATATTCGATAAACAAAAAAGCAATATAATTGACGATAAAAAAAAGAGGGCGTAAGCTCTCTTTTTTTTGTTACCATTTAATTGGCGTTTTACCTTGACTTTCTAGGTAGGCATTGGTGTGTTTAAAGCATTGACTGCTAAAAAAGCCACGATATGCACTTAAAGGGGAAGGATGTACGGTTTTAATAATGCAGTTTTTATTAGCATCAATTCTTTGACTATAATCTTGAGCATACTTACCCCAAAGTAAATAGACAAGGTGATCTACTTTTGCCAAACGAAGAAAAACTTGATTGATAAAATCGTCCCAAATGTCATGTTCTTTACTTAAAGGTTCACCTTTATTTACGGTTAAGCGTGTGTTTAAGAGAAATACTCCCTGACTAACCCAAGGAGAAAGATTGGCAACGCCTAGTATATTAGGTTGATAATCTTGCCCAAAATCACATTTTAGGGTGGTAATTATATTTACTAGGCTTTTGGGAACTTGCTCATCTAAAGCTGAACTAAAAGCCAGACCATGAGCATGATCAGAAGGGTAAGGATCTTGCCCTAAAATAACTACTTTTACCTGGGGCAAAGGCAAGGTAAAAGCGTTAAAGAGGTCATTAAATTTAGGGCGAATTTGCTCTTGTGGGTCGTTTTGGTAGAGAGTAAGAATTTTTTCTCCTAAACCACTAGCAAGTAAATAATCACCTAATCCGTCCCAATTGGCATTAAGTTGGCTAATAGGTAAAGTAAGATTAGAGTCCAACATGTTTTAAATAAAGGTAGAGTTCACGGTAATCAATTTCGCTTTCACATAAATAAGCTATTCTTTTTAATAAAAGCATATCCTTTTCATGTAAAAAGATTTTATCACTATTACTTTTTCTTCTTGCTAAGAGTAAATAGGTAAAAAGCATATCTGGAATTTTACTAATTTTTTCTCTAAAAGAGATAACCCCTTCAACATCGGCAAAGTAAGAAGGTGTAATTAGATCAAACTCATAAGCTTTAATAGTAAGATACTCTGTTACAAGCAGGTTAACAAATGCTGCTTGCTGCGTAATAACTTGTCGACGCATTTCGAGAAAATGTAATTGATCTTTTGGTCGGCTTACATAATCTGAGAAAAACTCTTGTACCATTTCATGATAACTAAGAGGTAGGAAAGTGGTTTTTCTTACCGCATCTACTAAAATAAGAAATGGTAAGCGTTGATCAAAGAATTCAGTATCTTTACCAAGTACAGATTCTATATCTAGGTTAATTAAGTTAAATAGGCTGTCTTGATATTTGCTTTGGACATAAGATTGATAGAAGTTTTTTGCGCTTATATCATCAAAATGCTCAGCGAGAATTTGCGTTAGGTCTTCTGGCTCAACTTCATAACCTTTTATTAAAGGGATTTGTTGATGAGTATAGAAAATTTCATTTAAAAAGAAATCAATTAAGGCAAGAGCTTCGAGATTAATATTGCCATGGCTATCAAAGAGTCTTTTTTTGAAAACTACATCAACACTACGCATTAAAGATAAAAATCTTGATTTTGCTTCGGGTTCACTATTTTGCTGGTTAAAGTTTTTAAACTCAGCTATATAGGTTGCGAGAGCGTTATAGAAAAATCTACTTTCAGATTTTGCAAATAAACTCACATTAAGCAGGTTTTTATCTTTAACGTAAGTTTTAAATTCTTCGAACTTAGCAAGGAGCTCTGGTGATAGTTCATTTAAATCTTGATTAGCCACTTGAGATTCTAAGTGAACATAATCAGAAAAGCGAACCTTGTTATCTTGTTCGAGTAATTTAGCCGTAGCATTTTTCTTGCTAGGGGAAGCGTCTTTTTCTTCTTTTTTTAAAAATTTAAAAATATGCTTAAACATATAAGATCTTGGTTGAAAAATTGTTTTTATAAGTAATTATAACACTGCCCCCGAAAGATTTTACGAGAAAAAATAAATACTTGACGTTTAAGGTAATTTGTTTTATAATATTGCTTCGTAATAAAAAATCCTCCTAAAAATACGGAGGTAATTTTTTTGTTATGAAAAATTTAATATAAAACACTACAAATAGCATTTCTATTATGCTATAATATGTATCGGTTGACTTAACGTGCCAGATTTTTATATAAATAATTCCATATTTTTGGTCTCAAAAAGTGTTCTGAACAAAATCATGGTAACTAAAATTAGGTTCTTAGGTTCTAAAGTAGTGCAAACTCACCTCCACCAGTTTTAGCGTAAGTCAACTTTTTAATTATTAAATTCAGGCAGCATTATTAAATTGAAATAATGCTATTTTTTATTGATTTTTTAAGCTATGTTTTGAGTATCCTGAAACGGGCTTTTCAAGATACATAGCTTTACAATACTCTAGGAGTGCAAATGGCCCGTATTGCAGGCGTTAACATTCCTGATCAAAAACACGCTGTAATCGCATTAACTGCTATTTACGGTATCGGTGCTACTCGTGCAAAACATATCTGTGAAGTTACAGGTATCGCACCAAGCACAAAGATCAAGGAATTATCTGAAGAACAAATCGATCAGTTACGTGCTGAAGTTGCTAAATTCACTGTAGAAGGTGACTTACGTCGTGAAGTTAACATGAGCATCAAACGTCTTACAGACTTAGGTTGCTACCGTGGCTTACGTCACCGTCGTGGTTTACCTGTACGTGGTCAACGTACTAAGACTAATGCAAGAACACGCAAAGGTCCTGCTAAACCAATTAAAAAATAATCGGAGAATAAAGTAACATGGCTAATCCTGCTCGTAACACACGTGCTAAACGTGTTAAAAAGAATGTAGTTGATGGTGTAGCACATATCCATGCTTCTTTCAACAATACAATCGTTACTATCACAGACCGTCAAGGTAATGCTCTAGCTTGGGCTACAGCTGGTGGTTCAGGTTTCCGTGGTTCACGTAAATCAACACCTTTCGCTGGTCAAGTAGCAGCAGAACGTGTAGCTGAAAAATGTAAAGAATTCGGCTTAAAAAATCTTGATGTACGTGTTAAAGGACCTGGTCCAGGTCGTGAATCAACAATCCGTGCGTTAAACGCAGCTGGTTACAAAATTACTAGCATTGTTGATGTAACACCTATCCCTCACAACGGTTGTCGTCCTCCGAAAAAACGTCGTATTTAATTAACAACGTTATCGGTAGAAATATTGGAGAAAGCATAAAATGGCAAGATATTTAGGACCTAAAGTAAAACTAAGCCGTCGTGAAGGTACAGATTTATTCCTTAAATCATCTTTACGTGGTTTAGAAAATAAATTAAAGAAAGGTCGTTTAGAAACTGCACCTGGTCAACACGGTGCTCGTAGAGCTCGTTTATCTGACTATGGTAATCAATTACGTGAAAAACAAAAAGTTCGTCGCCTATACGGTATTTTAGAACGTCAATTCCGTAACTATTACTTTGAAGCTAACCGCTTAAAAGGTAATACAGGTGAGAACTTATTACAATTATTAGAAAGTCGTTTAGATAATACAGTTTATAGAATGGGCTTTGCTGCAACTCGTGCTGAAGCTCGTCAACTAGTAAGTCACAAAAGTGTATTAGTTAACGGTAAAGTAGTAAACATCCCTTCTTACCAATTAAAAGCAAGCGATGTTGTTTCAATTCGTGAAAAAGCTAAAAAACAAGTGCGTATTAAATCTGCTCTTGAATTAGCTAAAAACCGTTTAACTGCTACATGGTTAGACGTAGATGCTGATAAAATGGAAGGCGTTTTCAAAGCAGCTCCTGAACGCTCAGAGATCCCTGCCGATATTATCATTAATGAACAGTTAATTATCGAGTTATACTCTAAATAATTAGTCTGAAACTTTAACCATCTCATATTTAGAGGATTCTATGGACTCGAAAAGTATTGAACTTCTTACTCCATCCACGATAGATATTGAAGAATATGCAGAACCATATTTTTCGAAAGTTTCACTACAACCATTAGAACGTGGTTTTGGACATACGTTAGGAAACAGCTTACGTCGTATCCTCTTATCTGTGATGCCTGGTGCAGCTGTTACCGAAGTTTGTATTGAAGGTATACAGCAAGAATACGGCACTATTAAAGGTGTACAAGAGGATGTATTAAACATTCTTCTAAATTTCCAAGAGTTAGCAGTTAAGCTACCTGAAGGCGTAAATGATGTTGTTGTAACATTCACAAAAAGTGGCCAAGGTGCTTTAAGAGCTGACAGTATGGAAACATCTGTAGAAGGTGTTGAAGTGATTAATAAAGATTTAGTTCTTTGTCACCTAACTTCTCCTAAAGCCGAAGTTCGTATTCATGCACGCATTCAGACTGGTACTGGTTACTCACCAGCTAAAGATCGTCGCGAACAAGGTGTTGAGCAAAAAATTAGCATTTTAGGTTCTAAAACTATCCTATTAGATGCAAAATTTGCTCCAGTTAAAGTAGTTAACTATGAAGTAGCTAATGCTCGTCATGGTCAATCAAACGACTATGATAAATTAACTATTACTTTACAAACTAACGGTACTATTGATCCTGAAGATGCAATTCGTCTTGCGGCATCAATTTTACACCAACAATTAGTTCCATTCGTTGATCTTAAAGCTATTGAACAACCAGTAGAACCAACTGTTAAGAAACCTGAATTTGAACCTATTTTACTAGAACCTGTTGATGCTTTAGAGTTAACTGTACGTTCAGCTAACTGTCTTAAAGCAGAAGACATTCGCTATATTGGTGAATTAGTTCAGAAAAGCGAAGTTGACTTATTAAAAGCACCTAACTTAGGTCGTAAATCTTTAAATGAGATCAAAGATGTACTTAAAAACCACGGTTTACAATTAGGTACTCGCTTAATGAACTGGCCACCAGCAGAGCTTAAGAAGTAAGTTCAGCTTACTAGGAGTTTTATAAAAGATGCGCCATCTTAAAACTGGTCGTAAACTAAACCGCAATAGTGCACATCGTAAGGCATTGTTCCGTAATTTAACTATTGCTTTAGTTGAACACGAGATTATTAAAACTACTTTACCTAAAGCGAAAGAGTTACGTATGTACGTAGAACCTCTAATCACTTTAGCTAAAGAAGATACAACTGCAAACCGTCGTTTAGCATATGCTCGTTTAGGTAACAATAAAGAAGCTGTGAAAAAATTATTCGACGTGTTAGGTCCATTATTTAAAGAGCGTAACGGTGGTTACACTCGTATCCTTAAAAATGGTTACCGTGCAGGTGATGCTGCTCCTATGGCAGTTATCGAATTAGTTGAAAAATCAGCTAAATAATTTAATAAAAAATATTCGAAAAAAGTAAAAGAGGTTATGCAATGCATAACCTCTTTTTCTTTACCAAAAAATGAGCTTTAGTGTTATAATATTGGCATTAATATCAGTTTGGTATTTATAAATATAAGGATTTTTATGTTATTAGAAAAAGTACCTGCAGGTAAAGATTTACCTCACGATTTTAACGTTGTTATCGAAATTCCAGCTTACACTAACCCTGTTAAATATGAAGTGGATAAAGAGTCTGGTGCATTATTCTGTGACCGTTTTATTGGTACAGCTATGGTTTACCCATTAAACTATGGTTTTATTAACCAAACTTTATCATTAGATGGTGACCCAGTTGATGTATTAGTATTAACTCCATTCCCTCTAGTTCACGGTGCTGTAATTCGTTGTCGTGCAGTAGGTGTTTTAAAAATGACTGATGAGTCAGGTGTAGACGCTAAAGTATTAGCTGTTCCACATGAAAAAATTGCACCTATGTATAAAGATATTCAAGACGTTGAAGACTTCCCTGAGTATCTAAAAGAACAAACTAAACACTTTTTCGAACACTATAAAGATCTTGAAAAAGGTAAATGGGTGAAAGTTGAAGCTTGGGAAAACAAAGCTTCAGCAGAAAAAGAAATTATTGATAGCTATAACCGCTACCACAATAAATAATTCTTAAGCAAAAAGCGAGAAAGTAGTTTCTCGCTTTTTATTTTATTAGGATTTCTCGTTATGTACATTGAAGTTGTTATACCTGTAAATTTAAATCAAAGATTTACCTACAAAGTAGAACCTCATATGGGTGAGGTTGAAGTAGGGGGAATAGTCTATGTAAATTTTAATGGCAGAGATCTTCATGCTGTGGTAGTAGCAACTCATGTAACCCCAAACTTTAAACGCATTAAAGCTGTACATCACATAGTCAATCGCCAGTATTTTGGTGGAGAATTATTTAAAGTCTTAAACTTTGCCAGCAACTATTTTGTCTCGAGCTTAGGTAATACTTTATTTACCGCATTACCACCTTTATATCGCAACCCTATGGTTAAAGAGGCTAGTTTTGCATTATTTGCCTATACTTTTGCTCCTCAAGTGGAAGAGCTTTTATTAAAGCTATTCGCGAATAAAGCAAATAATAGCGAGCTAAATTTAAGCTCTTTGATGCAAAAGCATTATTTGGCAAATTGGCTAAAAGAATTTGCTTTAAGCGCCCAAGAAGTAGGTAGTTTAAGTAAGTTTAAAAGTTTACTTGATTTTTATAATCAGCACTTTTTCTTAACTCTTGAGCAAGAGCATTTTGCTCAATTAAAACAAGAATTCAAAGACCTAGGCATTACCTTACCTATTTTACGCCAACTTCTGAATTTGCTTATTTGCGAGTTATTAAGGCAATACTTAGAGCAAGAGTTTGCTTTGGGGCAAGAGAGTCAAATTAGCTTAGATCCAGTTCTTTATGCTCAATTGAGTGATCTAAGTCGTAACTTACCAAAGATTAATCAAAATAGCAAAGGCTTTCAATTTCTCTTAGAAAGTAAACTAGTCGAGCTAAAAACACAAATTATTCAAAGTAAAAGATTTAATCTCCTACCTTATAAAGCTCGAGAAAATAGTTGGTTTACGCAAATTAAAGACTTAAGTTTAGAGCAAAGACGTAACCAATTAATTAATCTAGATAACAAACTAGTTTTAAATAGCCAACAGCAAGCTGCATATGCACAAGTAACCGAGAACTTAGGTTATACAACCTATTTACTTGATGGAGTTACAGGCTCAGGTAAAACTGAAGTATACTTACAAATAATTGAGCACTATTTATTGCAAGGTAAGTCATGTTTGGTTTTAGTGCCAGAAATAGGTTTAACCCCGCAAACGGTAAATAGATTTAAAAATAGGTTTAATGTAAAGATACACATTATTCACTCTAATGTTGATGATGAAACTAAAAACCAAATAATCTACGAATGCCAAAAAGGAGAAGTAGGGATTTTAATCGGTACGCGCTCGGCAATATTTATGCCTATGCAAAATCTAGGTTGCATTATAATTGATGAGGAGCATGATTCGTCCTATAAGCAACAAAATGATTTCCGTTATAATGCTCGTGATATAGCAATTTTACGGGCAAGTACTTTAGGAATTCCGATAATTATGGGCTCGGCAACTCCGAGTTTTACTAGTTTACATAACCTTGAATTAGGCAAGTTTAAGCACTTAGTTTTGACCAGACGTGCCCAAGCCAAACATGAAAATAAAACCATAATTCTTGATATTCGCAAGCAAGACTTTATCGGCGTTGAAGATAAAAGATTGCTTTTAAATAAAGCAGGTATTACTCTTTCTCTTTGGGAGTTAATGCAAGAGCAGTTAAGTCAAGGTAATCAAGTACTGCTTTTCTTAAATCGTCGTGGCTTTGCTCCGCAACTAGTTTGTGATTCTTGTGGCTATATCTTTCTTTGCCCTGAGTGTGATCGTCCTCTAACCTATCATCGCCGCCGCCATGAACTTCATTGTCATTATTGTGGCTTAAGGTTTTCTCATCTTCCTGATCACTGTCCGCAGTGTAATTCGAGCATGCTCTTACCTTTAGGGGCAGGCACTGAGCAAATAGAAAATCTTTGTGGTGCCATGTATAATGCTAATAAGGTAATTCGCATAGATAGAGATACTTCTAAAGATGCTCAAGCCTTAGAAGAAAATCTCTATAAAGCGCATACAACCAAAGGGTCTATTTTAATAGGTACGCAAATGATTGCCAAAGGGCACCACTTTTCTGATGTAACTCTAGTAGCTCTACTAAATATTGATGGACTTATGTTAAGTAATGATTATCGTGCTCCTGAAAGATTAGCTCAATTGTATGTGCAAGTGGCAGGAAGAGCAGGGCGAGAAAATAAACCTGGAACAGTTGTTTTACAAACAGCTATTCCCCATGAAAAAATTTATCATGACTTAATTACTTTAAGCTATTTTCATTTTGCTAAGGTGTATCTTAAGGCAAGACAAAGCTTAGCCTATCCTCCTTATACCAGTCAAGCTTATATTGCTATACGTCATGCTGATAATCAAATTGCCAATTATTTAATTAGCCATTTGTATTCTATGCTCGAGCAAAAAGTCAAAGCTTATAGCAAAGAAATTTACTATAGTCTTAGTGTGCACGAATTAGGTAAACAAAATAATTTACATAAATATGTTCTTGACTTTATAATAGAAGATAGACAAGCTCGGAGTGAAATCTTAAAACAATTAAATCAAGATTTTTTAGAGAGTGAAGTTTATAAAAAATATCGTCCAGTTTTTTATTTAGATGTAGATCCATATGATCTCAATTAATGCAATAGACCATGAAGTTTTTAGAAAAGCATCGCCGTCGGGAAAATATTTTTCTTCGTACGATTAAAAGTTTTATCGAAACTTGGATAGCAACCATAAAGTTTTTAAATAAGCCTTTGTTTCAAATAGGTGGAAGACAGGTATTAGTCCAAGACTTACTAATAGTTTCGGTAGTAATTGTGATTATGGCGATATGTGTAGGTGGGATTTATAAAAACCAGAAAAAAGTGGCACAGGATCATAAGGTAGTTAAACGCGTAGTCCAAGCCCCTCCTGTACCTAGTGAAGTATGGAGCTATATTAATCATTTTGAAAATACGAGTAATTTACTTACTCTTAATCCTAAACCTGTAGAATTACCAAACTTTGCTAAACCTTATGTTGCGGTAACTAAAGAACAAAAAGAAGTTATTGATAAACTACGAAATTCTTTAAACTTACCGAGCCAAACTTTAACTCAAGTTAGCAATAGTGTAAGCAACGAAAATACCGAAATGGTAGTAGATCCAAGTTCAATTGATACTACAGGGAACAAGGACACAGCTCAAAATCTTAATAATAGTAGAAATGCTGCTAACCAACAGCAATTAACTAATGAACAAGAAAGTAAAAAAGTAGCCCAAAGTGTAGAAGAAACTCCTAGTTTAACTCTAACTTGTGGTCCATTTTTAAATGAAAATGATGCCAGCAAATATATAAGTTTTCTAAAAAATAGCCCAAGAAAGCAGTTTGCTCGAGCTAATGCTGAAGTATCGGCTGATAATAATAAACTATATTGGCTTCATATTTCAGGTTCATTTAATGATAATGATAAAAGTTGGATCCAAAGGTATTACAGCTTTACTTGCAATTAAAAAAAAAAGAACTGTCTGCATTAAACGCAGACAGTTCTTTTTTATTTGGCAACTAGTACTTTAGTTGCTTTATTACGGGCAAAAATGCCGTTCGAAACTACGCCAGGAATGTTATTAATAGTTTGCTCCATAGCTACTGGATCTTCAATAACAAAGTCATGTACATCGAGAATAATATTACCATTATCGGTAATGCAGTTTTCGCGATATACAGGTCTACCACCTAGAGCAGTTAAGGCACGGCTTACAACTTCGCGAGCCATAGGAATTACTTCCACAGGAAGCGCAAATTGACTTCCTAGTTTAGCTACTTCTTTGGATTGGTCAACAATACAAACAAAGTTTTCACTTAAACTAGCGACAATTTTTTCTCGCGTTAAGGCTGCTCCGCCCCCTTTGGTCATATAACCTTCTGGAGTTACTTCATCAGCACCATCGATATAAACACCTAAGGAAGTTACTGTATTGGCATCTAAAACCTTAACTCCCACTTTAGCAAGGTTTGCTTCACTTTCTTTAGAAGCTGCCACGGCATACTCAACTTTAAACGGAAGTTCTGGAAGTAGACTAATAAAGATAGCTACAGTAGAACCAGATCCTACGCCTAAGACTTGGTTTGGTTGGACAAATTCGAGAGCCTGACGGGCAACCATTTCTTTTAGTTCATTTTGTGTTTTCATGGTACTAACCTAAATAGTTTAAAGTTATATCTATATTATAGTTAATTTTCTCGTTTTAGTCTTCAGGAATTAAGTCTTCGAGGATCGAATTGAGAAAATTATGCCCTTGTGGAGTTAGTTCCCATGCTTGACCTAGATCACGAATATTACCATTGGCAAGATGTTTGGCTAAAGCTTGCTCGGCAACTGCACTAGGTAAGCCTGTGCTCAAAGTAAATTCTTGTTTGCTAACAGGAGTAAAAAGTCTAAATCTATTTAAAAAGTATTCAAATAAATAATGCTCATGTTTTACTTTTTCGACACTATTTAAATAGTTGCCTTTAAGATAGCCTGCAGGATGTTTAGTTTTCATGGTACGAATAATACCAGAAATATTTGTAATTTTACCTGCAGCTCCACAACCTATGCCCAAGTAATCATGAAATTGCCAATAGTGTAAATTATGTTCACACTGATTATTTGCTTTGGCATAGGCACTTACTTCATACTGGTTAAAACCTGCTTGTTGTAATAGCTTTTTTCCTGCTACTTCTATTTCCCAAATATAATCGCTTTCGGGTAATGTAGGTGGGCGCGAAGCAAATAAGGTATGAGGTTCTATAGTTAGCTGATACCAAGACAGATGGGTTGGATTTAAAGCTATAGCCTGCTCTAAATCACTCAGAGCTTGGGTAATGCTTTGCTCAGGTAAGCCAAACATTAGATCTACATTTACACGCTTAAAACCAGCCTTAAAAGCCGCTTGTACGGCATTTTTTGCTTGTTCGGGATCGTGGATTCGTCCTAAGACTTTTAAGTGCTCAGGATTAAAGCTTTGAATACCTATAGATAATCGATTAACTCCTGCAGCAACAAAACCATTGAACTTTTCTTGGTCTACTGTGCCTGGATTAGCTTCCATGGTAATTTCACAGTTTTGTTTGAGAGGGACATATTCTTGTACCCCTTGAAGAATTTTACTAATAGCTTGAGGAGTTAAAATCGAAGGCGTGCCCCCACCAATAAAAATCGAAGAAATTTCTCGACCTTGGACATATTTTAGATCAGCTTGTAAATCTAAAAGTAAATGCTTTACATAGTCGTCTTCTGGAATTAGTTCTTGTTCGGGAGAATAACCTTTACTATCGATAGATTTGGCTTTAATCCCATGACTATTAAAATCACAATAAGGGCACTTTTGTACACACCAAGGAATATGGATGTATAAACTTAATGGGGGTAAACTAGTGATCATAATTCTTGATAAAAGAAGGATCGTCAAAGTTGACGATCCTAGAGATATTAAAGCTCAGTAATTTTTACATTTAGTACAGGAGCGGTAGGGTCATTTAATTCGTTTTTAACTATATCTTTTGCTTGTAAGTCAGCATGATATGAAGAACGTACAAATGCACCTACGGCCGCATGTTCAAAACCTAATTCGAGAGCGTATCTACGAATTTCTTCGAATTCTGAAGGTGGAACATATCTTTGTACTGGGTAGTGATAACGTGAAGGTTGTAAGTATTGACCAATAGTAATCATGGTTACACCATTAGCACGTAAATCACGCATTACTTGGAATAATTCTTCGTTAGTTTCACCAAGACCAACCATTAAACCAGATTTAGTTGGGATTTCTGGGAATCTCTCTTTAAATTTACGTAGTAATTCTAAAGATTTCTCATAGTTAGCCCCTGGACGTATATCACGGTATAAACGTGGTACGTTTTCTAAGTTATGGTTGAATACATCTGGTGGTGCTACAGATAGTTCATCTAAAGCACGGTCAATGTGACCTCTAAAATCAGGTACTAGAGTTTCTACTTTAATTCCCGGATTTAAACGTCTTACTTCTGATACTACTTGCGCGTAGTGGTTAGCCCCACCGTCACGTAAGTCATCACGGTCAACAGATGTAATAACCACGTATTTTAGACGCATGTCTTTTACAGTTTGCGCTAGTTTAATTGGTTCTTCAGCATCTGGTGGTAGAGGTTTACCATGGGCAACATCACAGAAAGGACATCTACGAGTACAGATTGCCCCTAGGATCATAAATGTTGCCGTACCGTGACTAAAACATTCGTGTAAGTTAGGACAAGAAGCTTCTTCACAAACTGAGTGAAGAGAGTTCTTTCTTAGTGCACTTTTAATTTCGCGAATACGTTCACTATCAGCTGGGATTTTAATTTTTAACCAATCAGGTTTTTTTAAAAACTCTTGATTCGGATCGATATTTTTTACTGGAATGATAGAAGTTTTAGCAGCATCACGATACTGAACTCCTCGTTCCATTCTAAACTCTTTACCCATAATTTTTAATCTTTACCTTATATTTCTTTATAGGTTATTGCCATCATAAACTTTAGTATATGCAAAGCAATTAACAATGTAACTTACAAAATATTCACTAATAACGGTTTGAAGAATGTTAAAAAGGTCTTCGTGCGTAATAGTTGCTACTTGATCTAGAGAAATTAAGCCATGTTTTACTAGTGCCTGTACATCTACATAATCAGTTACATTGCACATTTCTAGTCCTGCATAACCACATGGATTAATACTATGGAATGGTTCTAAGTCCATATCCAAATTAATAGCTATACCATGGTAAGTACCATGACGTGTAACTTTTAAACCAAGAGACGATATTTTTTTCTCATTTACATAGATTCCAGGTGCATCTGGTTTAGCATGCACATTGCTCATCCCTAAATGAGTTAAAACATTTACAACCGCATTTTCCATTGCTGTAACTATATTACGAGCATAGAATTTAACATCAAAGGCGGCAAATTCATGTTTTTTTCTTTCAAAGTCAATGAGTAAGTAAATAATTTGTTGTCTTGGTCCATGGTAGGTTACTTGCCCGCCACGATCAGCTTGAAGCACAGGAATGTTAAAGCGATTGTTTAACACATGCTCAGGACTGCCATTTATACCTTGGGTAAAAACAGGCTCGTGTTCAAGCAATAAAATTTGGTCTAGGGTTGTTGGCGTGCGTGCTTGCGTAAAATCAACCATCGCAGTAAAACTATCTTGCCAGTTGACAAGGTTGTTATACTTGTTCACCACAACTTTGGAGCCGACAAAATTATTTAACTCACTAGCTTTACTTGGATTAATTTGGATCAAGTTAGCAATTGTAGTATCAATATTTTCTAAATCTTGAAGTAAATATTTACCTATAAAACTCTGATATTGGGGTTTCCATAGGCAATTAGCTTCATGATTAATATTTTGCTCGTCAAATTGCTTTATATTAAACATGTATACCTCAACTTTAGGTCACATTTATAACGCTTCTTTTATGTGACCAACTTTAATTATACCAAAAAAAGCCAACTCAAGCATTGAAGACTTAAAAACATGCGAGAAAATGCCTGTAAAAATAAGAATTAATCACATTATTACCTTTGTTACCTTAAGCGTAGAATCGAAATTTCTCGTTAAATTTATCATAAGAACGAGCCAATCAAGAGTATAATAAACTATCATGGGCAAAAAATTTAGTTAAGCGAATTATCTTTATTCTCAGCCTATAATAAATACATAAACTATACATTACACATATTAATTTGCACAAGGAGTAAGAATGTGGGAGAAATTTAAAAAATCAGCAACTCACTTGGACAGCGTGCACTATGAAATTCGTGGACCGTTATTGATTGAAGCGAATCGCCTTGAGAGTCTGGGGAATAAAATTTTAAAATTAAATATTGGTAATCCCGCAATTTTTGGTTTTGAAGTACCTGAGGTATTTAAAGATACTTTACAAAATAGTCTCTATCAGTACCATGGCTACTGTGATTCAAAAGGGCACTTAGATGCTCGTAAAGCTATTATTGAATATAATCATAAACTAGGCGTAGGCTTAGATATTAATGACCCAAATCGTGTTTATATTGGTAATGGTGTTTCTGAGCTCATTTTATTAGTAACCAATGCTTTATGTGATCATGGAGATGAGATTCTCGTTCCTGCTCCTGATTATCCTTTATGGTCAGCTGCAGTTAATTTAGCAGGGGCTAAAGCTGTATATTATCGTTGTGATCCAGATAACAAATGGCAACCAGATTTAGCTGATATTGAAAGCAAAATTACAGACAAAACTAAAGCTATAGTAATTATTAATCCGAACAACCCTACTGGACAAGTATATTCCAAAGAAGTATTACAGGGCTTAGTAGACTTAGCAATTAAGCACGAGCTAATTGTCCTTTCTGATGAAATTTACGACCGTATTACTTATGACCAAGCACAACATGTGCCTATAGCTTCTTTAAGTGATAAAGCTCTAGTTATTACTTTTAATGGTGCTTCTAAGGCTAATAGACTTTGTGGTTATCGTCTAGGTTGGATGTTCCTCACTGGACCATTTGATCAAGCTCCAGGATTTGTTGCGAGTTTAGATAAATTAACCAGCATGCGTTTATGTTCAGTGTCACCATTCCAAGCAATTATTCGTGAATGTTTAGAAAAAGACCTTTCTATTTACGACTTAACTGCACCTGGTGGCCGTCTCTATGAACAAAGAACTTTACTAGTTAATCGCATTAATCAAATTGATGGATTATCTTGTGAAAATGTGCATGGGGCTTTATATGCTTTTGTGAAAATTGATCTAGATAGATTTAATTTTGTCGATGATCTCGATTTTGCTAAAAAGCTTCTCTCAGAAGAGCATACTTTAGTTATCCATGGACAAGGATTTAACTGGAAAGATAAAAATCACTTTAGAATTGTGTTTCTACCAGATGTAGAACAATTATCTCTAGCTCTTGACGCAATCGAAAGATTATGTCAAAGATATCGAAAAAACTAAGATGTAATCAAGGATCGGCAAAGGGGAAAAGTAAGAAATTATTTTTTCTCTTTGCCCCTACTTATTTTTATGTCCAAATATGATTTAATAGCTTTAAATTTTACTAAAGCTAGACAAACCTATCACCAGCATGCAATAGTACAAGGGCAAATGAGCCAAAAGCTGGTTGACTTATTTACCCCTTATTTGCCTTCTGAGCCCATGTTAAAAATATGCGATCTTGGTTCAGGAAGTAATGCCGACTTAAGCCAAATTCTTGCCCAAGAGCAACAAAGGGAAATGCAGCTAACTTTAGTGGATTTGGTTCCTATTTTGCCTGAGGCTAAACAACACTTGCAAGCAAATAAAAATATTAAGCAGATTGAAATTGTGGTTGCTAATGCTTTAGAATGGTGTAAAGAGGATGATAAATCTTTTGATTTAGTAATTAGTAATGCAATGATCCAATGGATAGATAAACCTCTAGACTTGTTACAAGGCATAAGGGAAAAACTTTTAGCTCCAAAGGGGATCTTTGCTTTTGGAACCTTCTCTTTAGCTAACTTTAAAGAATTAAGAGAAATTACCCAGAGGTCGTTAAAGTATTACTCACCTAGTCAGTGGAAAGAAATGTTGCATACGGCTGGTTTTAATGTCAAGGCTGAGCATGAGTATGAGAAAAAGCTTTATTTTAAGAGCTTAAAAGATTTGTTTCAACACTTAAAATTAACAGGGGTAAATAATTTACCTCAAGCAACCAAATGGAATAAGCAAAAGCTTTTAGATTTATATCAAGCATATGAAAGTCTAAAAGAACCCGAAGGTTACCCCCTAACCTATAACCCTCTTCTTTTTGTTTGTAGTATCAAATGAGAAATTTATGAAAGCAATAATAGTTTGTGGCATAGATACAGATATTGGCAAAACTTATGTTAGTGGCTCATTATTAGGGCAACTAATTTACAATAATGTAAAAGTAGCCTCTTATAAACCTGTTCAAACTGGATGTGAATCTAGCTCAATCGATTTAGAGCAACAACTGGCTCTAGCTACCGAGTATTGTCAAGCTCGCAATAGTCCTAAGAGTTTAAATAACTACTTAGGTAATAGTAAAATGTGCTCTTATATTTTTAAGACGCCTGCTTCCCCACATTTGGCAGCTCGTGAAGAACAACAAGATATTAAAGTTGCAAAAATTCTTGAAGATTTTGAGCAATATTTAAACCAGCATTATGCCCAAGTAAACTTAAAAAACTTAATTACCGAAACCTATACTAAGCTAGATGTTTTACTGGTAGAACTAGCTGGAGGAGTATTATCTCCAGTAAATGATTTAATTAATAATTTAGATTTAATTAATCTATTTATTGCCAAGTGTAAAGAAAAAGAAGTTGAAGTTGAGGTGGTTTTAGTAACAGCAGGAAAACTAGGCTCTATAAGTCACACTTTAGCTGCCTTAAGTTTACTTCCTCAAGTAGATAAACTTGTTTACAACTATAGTTTGTTCGCTCATAACAAACAAGAACTTGATCAACAAATTAATGAAGATAATTTAAACTTTTATCTCAACTTACAGCAAGTGGCAAGAAGCCAAAAAATTGTTGCCGATAATCCTTTAACTTTAGAGCAGATTAAAGAATTAGAAGAAACTGATGCTGTAAAACAAGCATATAATCTTGTAACTACATATAGTTTAAAAGATAAATATCTTATAACTAATACTCAGTTACGCAAAAATTTAGAATTAAGTGAAATTAAAAAATTCCTCAACCTTAATTCGCTCCTGACGAATTTTTTCTAAGCGTCATATAAGAATGTTATATAATAGATAACATACTACTCTAATAATATTTTTAACTTTGATATAAAAATTTAGTAAAGATGTCTTTACGTACACCACGTTTTAAAAACGAATTCCTTGCTCTACAAAACATAAAAATTGATCAAGAGCAAAATTTATTAATAAAAAGTGATCTATCAAATATTATTGATAAAGCGATAGTTAACTTCTTAGAAAATAAAAGCCAAAGTAACTATACTTTTGGAATTTTAGATTTTACTGGAAGTGACTTTGAAGCTGCAGTTGAAGGCAGTGAGCCTATTGTCTTTGAAAGTGACGTAGGTCGCCAAGGCGTAGACCGTCAAAGCACGGTAAATCCATATGTAAAAACTGCATATAATATTAGATACTTTTTAGATAATCTCGATCTGGATAATAGTGAAGATAAAGAATTTTTTGTAAATTTAGTTAAAAATTCTTTAACTTTTTCTCCTAGTATTCCGTATATAGATCGTAAAAAAGCATTAGAACTATTTCGTGTTCCTGCAATCTCACATATTACAAATTATATAAATTTAGGCTTGTCCGATTATTATATTGAAAAAGGGGATCTAACTCGAGGCACTACCATAGGTGAGCAATTTAGATTTATTAATAAAATGCTTATAGATAATGCCTATAACCCTAACTACAATATTTTTGTCGGGACGCAAAAAGTACAATATGTTAATTTAAAAGAATTTAGTAAGGATAAATTCTTTAAGTTTACTTTTTTATATTTAGCCCGTTTATATGATTTAGTTTTAAATAAAAAAACTAATGTAAATCTCTGTCTCGTACTTGTGGGACTCAGAGCTATTTTAGATATAAATAGCTATAGAAGTTTTCATGTAACAGAACAAGGAGCTGCTGATCGTTTATATAAAATTAAAGCTCTCCTAGTAGAACTTCTCGAACGCGGTAAAGAATATAATTTAAACTTTATTCTCTGTGATGTTAATACAGAAGATTATGACTTTTTAACCAATTTTTGTTTTGCAATAGAATCAGAAATTGGTGGTTTAATACTTGACTATTAAAAAAAAGACAGACAAGCGAGCTCATAAGGTTTTCCTTATGGGCTTTTTTCAAGCGTAAAAAACGCAAAATTTCTTACTTAAGTGCCTGTTTTTTCGGGTGAAATTGTGAAAGATTTTTATTGCATAATAACAGTGTGTTGTCAACTGTTTTTATATAAAAGTGGTCACTTGACTTAATTTAATATAAAGATCAAGCATCTTTGATTGGATTAAGTAATAATATAATAAGTAATATTATAGGGATTTTACAGATTGGTAAATTTAAAAATTAGAGGTCTATATGCGTGTAATTCCATTATTTAATGCAGATGATGTAGCTCATTGGAGTGCAAAATATATTGTTGATGCGATAAATAAGTTTCAGCCGACCGCTGAAAAGCCTTTTGTTTTAGGTTTACCAACAGGTGGTACTCCAGTTCAAACCTATAAATATCTAATTGAATATTATAAACAAGGTAAGGTTAGCTTTAAGCATGTGGTAACTTTTAATATGGATGAGTATTTAGGTTTACCTGCAGAACATCCGCAAAGTTATTCTTACTTTATGCATGATAATTTATTTAATCATATAGATATTCAACCTGAAAATGTTAATATTCTTAATGGGATGACCAAAGACATAGTTAAAACCTGTCAAGAATATGAAGACAAAATTAAATCTTATGGAGGAATAGATTTATTTTTAGGTGGGGTTGGAATTGACGGACATATTGCTTTTAATGAGCCAGGGTCTTCATTAAGTTCTAAAACCAGAGTAAAAACTCTCACCGAAGAAACTAGAATCGCAAATTCTCGCTTTTTCAGTAATCTAGATGAAGTACCAAAATTTGCTCTCACTGTAGGTGTTGGTACTTTACTCGAAGCAAAACGAGTAATGATCTTAGCTACAGGAGCAAATAAAGCTCAAGCAATTAAGCAAGCAGTTGAAGGCTCGGTTTCACATATGTGGACCATTACCGCTCTGCAAATGCACAAGCATGCAATGATTGTTTGTGATGAGGAAGCTTGTGGTGATTTAACCTTAAAAACATTTAAATACTTTAGAGAATTAGAGCATGTAAAAGCAGATGTAGCGTATGATTTCTCTCGTGATTTAACGGTTTTTGCTGAGTATTTATAGGGGAAAGTTCATGACAAAGTTAGCTTTTATAAACGGTAAAGTATATACCCCTGAATTTAGAGATAATGTTGTAGTTTTAGTTGCTGACGGTAAAATTGAAGACTTAGTTTCTCCAGAAAAATTTACCTCATTAGCTAGTGAGTACGAGGTTGTTGACTTACAAGGTAATAATCTGGCTCCTGGGTTTATAGATTTACAGGTAAATGGTTGTGGGGGAGCAAACTTTAATGAAACATTAGAAAACTTAAGTATTGCTACTTTAGCAACTATGCGTGATTGTAATTATAAGTTTGGTTGTACTTCGTTTTTACCTACTTTAATTACCAGTCCAATTGAATTTAGGGAAAAAGCATTAAAGGTTATTCAAGAGTTCCAAGAAAAATATCCTGAACAAAAAAATGTAATTCCTGGAATCCACATTGAAGGTCCACATATTAGTAAAATTAAAAAAGGTACTCACAATGTAGATTTTATCTACCCTATGCAAGATAAGGATTTACAGTTATATCTTGAATATGCTCCTTATATTAAAATGCTGACCCTAGCTCCAGAAGAAAATGATTTAAATAAAGTGAAAAAACTTATAAATCAAGGTGTTCTCATTTCAATTGGGCATACGAATGCTTCTTATGAGCAAACTAAAGAATATATAGATGCAGGGGTAAACTGTGCAACTCACTTATACAATGCTATGAGTTCAATTACGAATGGACGTACTCCAGGCGTAGTTGGAGCTATCTATAATAGTGAAGCAGTTAGTCCAGGGATTATTGTTGACGGTGTACACGTTGATTGGGCGTTAGTAAATCTTTCATTAAAAGTTAAACAAGATAGTATTTTTGTTGTAACTGATGCTTTAATGCCTGCGGGAACAGATATTACAGAATTTGATTTTGCCAGCAAGCCAATTAAAGTAATTAATGAAGGTTGCTATGACCAAAATGGAGTACTTTCGGGTTCGGCAATTACTATGGACTCTCAGCTCAGAAGATTAAAAAATCATAGTGACTTAAGCTTTGCTCAAATCCTGAGATTAGCAACTTATAATCCTGCTAAACAAATAGGTTTAGAAGATAAAATAGGTTCGATTAAGGTTGGACTAGATGCTAATCTGGTAGTTTTAGATAATGAGTTTAACGTTCAGTCAACTTATGTAAATGGTGTTGTAGTGCACAGCGCATAAATAAAGACGCGCTCTTAAGCGCGTCTTTATTTCAATTAATTTTGTACATGCTCTTCTTTACGATAGTGATGAGCTAATAAAGTATTTTTCCCAAAGAAGTAAATTGGGAAGGCTATAGATGCTGCAATTACATATTTAGTAAGTACATCAGCATAAATAATTTGTAGCATAAATGAGAATGGGAATTCAGGATTACCCCAGAATGCTAACATTGTAAATAAGAAAGAGTCTAAAGGTACGGATATAACATTAGATGTTAGACAACGTACTAACCAATTATTTCTTTTAAGGTTTTGGAAAACAATTGTATCTGCAAATTCACCTGCTGCAATAGATAAAAACGAAGCAATAATAAAGCGAGGCTCTATATTATCAAAAATACTATATGCTACGGTTACTACTAATGCAAGAGAAATGGCAAGAACAACGTAACGAATACCATATCCATGAATACGATCACGTAAAGTAAAAATAAAGGCAAAGAATAAAGTACCTACAGATAGTTGACCGTATAATGGTAGAGGAATAAACTGATTTAAAGTAATATTGGCAAAAAGTACTGACAGTACGTAGCTAGATATCCAAAAATATTTCATAAAAATATAAATCATCCTTTCATCAAAACGCATACCGTTAAGATGATAATCAAATAATTTACCTGCAATAAGCGAGAAATCTTACGCAAGCGGACAAAATAAAAAAACTAACATATTGTACCACAAGTAAAGCAAACTTTTAAGGATTTATTATGAGTAACAAAGAAAAAATTTTAAGCCAATTAAAAAATAAACTCGTGGTAAGCGTACAGCCTGTTGATCATGGAGTGTTAGATAACCCAGAAATCGTTTCCCTTTTATCTCAAGCAGCCGTAAATGGTGGAGCTGGTGGTATTCGTATTGAAGGTGTAAAAAAACTTGAGTGCAGTCGTCCTCACCTAAAAGTTCCTGTAATTGGTATAGTTAAATATGATCTTGATGACTCACCAGTACGTATAACTCCTTTTCTTGAAGATGTAGAAAACCTAGCTAAAGCAGGAGCGGATATTATTGCATTTGATGGTACTGATCGTAAACGTCCAGTTTCACGTGAAGAGCTAGTTAAAGCAATTCATAGTCACGGTTGTCTAGCTATGGCTGACTGTTCAAGTCCAGAAGACGGAGACTATTGTGCCTCTTTAGGCTGTGAAATTATCGGCACTACCTTATCAGGATATACAGGTGGTCCTATTCCAGAACAAGCAGATTTTGCATTAATAGAATACTTTGCTAACAAAGGCTATTTTGTTATGGGAGAAGGTAGACTTAATACCCCAGATGATGTGAAAAAAGCTATCTATTCAGGAGCTTCTTGTGTTACAGTAGGAACTGTATTAACACGTTTAGAAGTTATGACGGAAAAATTTGCTAATGCTGTAGCAACAAGTAAAAAAGAATTATAAACAAAATAAAAGCCATAGTGGAAATCCCTATGGCTTTTATTATTAAGCTTTTGTAGACTTGTCGTTAACTTCTGGTTCAATAGAAGTTGGAGCTTGTTCTTCAGCTTCGCTCTGAGCTTTTTCTGCCGCTTCATCTGCTTCTACTGGTTCTTCAGCTTTTGCTGGTTCCTCAGTTTTTGCAGTCGCAACTTCAGCAGGTTCTTCTGCGTTTGCAGTCTCAACTTCAGCAGGTTCTTCTGCTTTTGTGGTTTCTGCTTGAGCTGGTTCTTCAGCTTCTGCAGTTTCTGCTTCTGTTTTTGCTGGTTCTTCTTCTTTTGCAGTGTCTGCTTATGTTGTTTCTTTAGTTTTCTTTGATACTTCTTCAGTTTTTGCTACTTTT
>NZ_NRJH01000022.1 GCF_003585925.1 Psittacicella melopsittaci | reverse complement strand
GTATGTTATATTATCCATAACGGCTTCCTTATTTGACTTATTTTTTTATTATATCTAATTTTTTTATTAGATATCACAGGAAAGCCGTTTTTTTATGTCTGAATTTTTAGTTGATCACTAATTTAGATTATTAACTACATCATTAAATTTAAATTTTAGTGGGATAAAATTTTAAACACATATATACAAGTAATGATTTATAAAACAAAATCCTCCAAACTATCAAAAGCTTGGAGGAATTTTCTCGTTTATAATTTAAAATCTACTATCTATTTTGGATAGTAATGAAAATTGTTCTATTATCACGTAAGAACTTAAACACTACTAAATCTTCATTATTTAGTTTATCTAGTGCTTCATTTACGTCTTTAATAGATTTTACATCTTTATCTTGAATAGAAACAAGTTGGTCACCAGATTTAATACCGTATAGAGCAAATGGTGAGTTTTTACCTAGTTTATCTACTACAACACCTTTATCTGTCACTTTAAAGCTAGTGCCTAAGATTTGCGCTTGCTCTGCATTTGCATTACTACCTTGACTATTTGCGGCAACAGCTGCTCTGTCACTTGTAACTTTAGTTTTATAAGTTTGACCATTTCTAATGTAAGTAACATCAAAAGTAGTATTTACTGGTTGTGAACTTACTAGTGATCTTAGTTGGTTAAAGTCTACAATCTTAGTACCATTTACCTCAATAATAACGTCACCTGCTTTTAGACCTGCTCTATCTGCAGCTGTACCTGGGAAAACTTCATTAATAAATGCCCCTTCGGTTACAGGAATCTTATTAATGTCAATTAAGGCTTGGTTTAGATCATTACCACGAATACCAATTTGACCACGGGAAACTTTACCGTCTTTGATTAACTGATCAGAAATTGATTTAACAATATTCGAAGGAATTGCAAAACCTATACCAACTGAACCACCTGATTTAGATAAAATCGCTGAGTTAATCCCAATTAGGTTACCATTTAAATCTACTAAAGCACCACCTGAGTTTCCTGAGTTAATCGAAGCATCAGTTTGGATATAGTTATCGTATAGGTTTAAAGAAGTAGAGCGGTTTAAAGCCGAAACAATACCTTGAGTTGCGGTTAAACCAATACCAAATGGGTTACCAATTGCAACAACAAAATCACCAATTTCAGCTGTAGAAGAATCACCTAAAGTAATTTGTTGTAAATTAGTGAATTTTTCTAATTTTAATACTGCTAAATCTGTATCTGGGTCAGTACCTACTATTGTTGCATTATAGGTTCTATTATCATATAGCTTAACTTTAATAGTTTTTGCCCCTTGAATTACGTGATAGTTAGTAACTACGTAACCATTTTTAGCATCTATAATAACCCCAGAACCTAGTTGACGAACATTTTGTTCAACTGGTTGGCTATTTTGTCCATTATTTCCTAATAAGTCTTGGAATTGTTTAGGGAGTAAATCTCCAAAGAAATCTAATGGATTTTGAGCTTGCACTCGCTCAACTGCTTTAACATCAATAGATACTACTGCAGGTAGTACACGTTTAATCATTGGTGCTAAAGAGTTTTTTGTTGATATACTTGGAGCTTGAACTGTTACTTGACTGTTGGTGTCAGCGTAAGCTTGTGGAGCTGTTAAAGCAAAGCTAGATACACCGATTGTAATTAAACTAAGACTTGCAGCAATTGCAGTTTTAATAAAATTTTTATTTTTACTCATTGTCAATCTCAATTATTAATAAAAAATGGTATAATAAGCCAGATGACTTATACCGTTAGTTCTTTTTTCTCTTAAGTTATATAGCTTTTTTTTTATTTTACAAGTTAAGGATAATATGAGTTGGTTTGATAAAATCAAGAGTTCTATCCAAAAGACTCTATCATCTTCAGAAAGTAGTGTAATCCCAGAAGGCGTATGGACTAAATGTTCAGGCTGTGGACAAACACTATATACTAAAGATTACGAAGCAAATTTAAATGTATGTCAACATTGTAATCATCACGGTAGACTAAATCCTCATACTAGACTACAGAAATTTTTAGACGAAGGTTCATACGAAGAATTATTTACAAATATTCAACCTAAAGATCCTTTAAACTTTAAAGATCTTAAGTCATATAAAGATCGTTTAAAAGCAGCAAAAAAATCAACTAATACAGATGAAGCCCTAATTGTTTATCAAGGAACAGTTAACGGGATCAAAGTTGTTTGCTGTGCATTTAACATTGATTTCATGGGGGGATCTATGGGATCAGTTGTTGGTGAAAGATTTACAAGAGCTGCAACTCTTGCTTTAGAAACAAAATCTGCTTTAATTTGTTTCTCTGCATCTGGTGGTGCACGTATGCAAGAAGGTTTAGTTTCTTTAATGCAAATGTCAAAAACCTCGGCAGTATTAGCAAAACTAAAAGAAAACAGTATTCCATTTATCTCTGTTTTAACTGACCCTACTTTTGGTGGTGTTTCAGCTTCTTTAGCTATGCTAGGTGACGTAATTATTGCTGAACCTAAAGCTTTAATTGGTTTTGCTGGTCCACGTGTAATTGAACAAACAATTCGTGAAAAACTTCCAGAAGGTTTCCAACGCTCTGAGTTCTTACTCGAGCATGGGGCAATAGATCAAATCGTAGAACGTAAAGATCTTCCTAATTACATTAGCTCTTTAATAGCTAAATTACAAAAGTTACCAGCATTAAGCGAAGAAACTAATTAGCTATTGGCAAAGAAATAATTGCAAAATACTAAGAGTCATCTTTTAGTATACACATATAAGCTTAGTCTTTTTATAAAAAAAGACTAAGCTTTATTTTTATTCCAAATGAGGCAAAAGGTAAAAGATAAATCTAGTCTTTTATTTCCTCGTATACCTTTGCTTCTCCTTGAAATTTATTGACAAAATACTGAGAACACTGTATAATGTGGGCATATAATTTATTTTTACATTTATAATGTTTAGTGTAAAAGCTAAGCATTTTTTTTATATCTGAATTTAGAAAAATGCTACCTAACCAAAAAACTGTAATTGCTTTAGTTGGTAGACCTAATGTTGGTAAGTCTACATTATTTAATCGTCTGACAAAAACTAGAGACGCTTTAGTTGCAGATTTCCCTGGCTTAACTCGCGATAGAAAATATGGCATCGCTCGTTATCAGGATCAAGAGTATATCTTAATCGATACAGGCGGTTTAGAAGGTAACGAAGAAGGAATTGAGACTAAAATGGCTGAACAGTCATTATTAGCAATTCAAGAAGCTGATATAGTATTTATGCTCGTGGATGCTAGAGCAGGTTTAATTCCTGGAGATACTGCGATTGTAAATCTTCTTCGTAAACGTGAAAAGCCAGTAATTCTAGTTGCTAACAAGATTGATGGTTTAGATAAAGAACAAGCTTTAGCCGACTTCTATGTTCTAGGCTTTGATAAAGTTATGGGTATTTCTTCATCTAATAACATCGGAGTATCTAGTTTACTAGACTTTACATTTGACTTTATAGACTCTGAGAAAGTGCATCACTCAGATGATGCAGATTTTGCTGATCAAGAACAAGCTCTTTATGATGATCAAGACGATGAAGAGTTCGAAGAAGAGCAAGAACTAATTGATGAAGAGTTTGAGTATCTCGATGAAAGTGAAATTGAATCAAAAATTCATGATGTTACTGAAGCTTCAATTCGTAATGATCTTGATGAAAGAGCAAACCAACTTTTACAAAATAATATCAAAATTGCTCTAGTAGGTCGTCCAAATGTTGGTAAGTCAACTTTAACTAACTGTCTTCTTGGCGAAGATCGAGTTATAGTTTATGATATGCCTGGTACGACAAGAGATTCTATTTATATTCCACTTGAACATAATGGGCAAAATTACACCATTATTGATACAGCAGGTGTACGTCGTAAAGGAAAAATCTACGAAGCTGTTGAGAAATTCTCAGTAATTAAAACCTTACAAGCAATCGAAGATGCTAATGTTTGTTTATTAGTAATTGATGCTACTCAAGGGTTAGCAGACCAAGATTTAAGCTTACTAAGCTTTATTTTAAATGCAGGTCGTTCTATTGTTATTTTACTCAATAAATGGGACGCGGTTACTGATGATGAACGTAAAGCTATTCGTGACGAAATAGATCGTAAACTAGGTTTTGCAAACTTTGCTCGTATCCATTATATTTCGGCTCTTAAAAAACACGGAATTGGGGATATTTTCAAATATGTGCAAGAAGCCTACTTATCAGCAAATGTAAAAGTAAACACATCAATGCTGACAAGAATTTTACAGATGGCTTTACATGCTCACCAACCACCACAAGTTAATGGTCGAAGAGTTAAATTAAAATATGCTCATGCTGGTGGACACAACCCTCCAATTATTGTTGTTCATGGTAATATGTCAAAAGAATTACCTGAGTCATATAAAAAATACTTAATTAACTATTTTAGAAAAACTTTAAATATTATTGGTTCACCAATTAATTTTAAATTCGAAGATAGTAAAAATCCGTATAAAGATAAACGTAATAAGTTAACAAAATCTCAAATTCGTAAACGCAAACGTCTACAAAAATTTATTAAACGTCAATCTTAAAAAATGGGGAGAGCAATCTCCCCTTTTTTTCATATTAATTGCTTGTAGTGTTATAATTAGTCTTACGTAAACTATCTCTATTATCTTAATGGAAAGAAACTATTTAATTACAGGCGGAGCTGGTTTTATTGGCTCTCATCTTGTAAATCAAATAATTAATGACAATTATACTTTTAGCTCACAGATTATTGTTGTAGACAAGCTTGACTATGCTGCTAATTTAGATAACTTAAAGCAGTGCTTTGAAGACCCACGTTTCTCTTTTTATCAAATTGATATTAAAGATAGCCAAGCAATGCTAAGAATTTTAAATGAGCACAAGATTAATACTATCATTCACCTTGCTGCTAAATCACACGTAGATAATTCTATTGACAGCCCTTTAGACTTTATTACTAATAATGTAGTAGGGGCAATAAACTTAATTTCCTCAGTTAAGCTTTACTTAGATAGCTTGAATGAATTTGAACGTGCTAATTTTAAATTTGTTAATATAAGTACCGATGAAGTTTTTGGCGATCGGGAAGGGAAAGCTCCAGCAAATGAGTTAACAGCTTATAATCCAAGCTCTCCTTACAGTGCTTCAAAAGGGGCAACAGATTTAATTTTTAATTCTTTTGTCACTACCTATAATATTCCTGTTTTAACTTTATACCTTTGTAATAATTACGGTCCGCGTCAATATCCAGAAAAACTAGTTCCTGTTTCTATATTACAGTTAATGCGAGGACAAAAGGTAAAACTATATGGCAATGGAAAGCAAGTAAGAGGATGGATGTATGTAAAGGATACAGCGAGTCTGATTCTTAAAATTGTCAATGAGTGGATTCCGCGTAAGTCAGATAGGTTTGTTATCGGGGGAGAGTATTTAAGTAACACGCTTGTGGTTAATTACATTGCTCAAGCATTAGAAGAAATTTATCCTTTAGCAAATAACTCTAATGTTAATTGCAACCTTCAAAGCTACAATGATCTTATTGAGTTTACCAGTGATCGTCCTGGTCATGATCGGAAATATCAAGTTGATGATGCTTTATTACAAACAAAAAATATTCCACTCCCTGTAAATAATTTTAAAGCACATATAAAAGACACGATTAAGTGGTATCTTGAAAATTCACGTCAAGAGCTAAGTAAACTCAATCTCTATGACTATCAAGAGTCTAAAAGTAATCCATTTACCCGCAATAAAAGAAAATAATGAAAAAAAGTTCTCTATTTCGTAAAGCATTTATGTTTTTCCGCAGAACTAAAGGTTTTAAGGGAATAACAAAAGGTATTTTTCATCTATATTTGATTTTTATAACCGTATTAGGTAATGGTGTTTCGGTTGTTGCTGGAGCTCTTACCTATAACACTTTATTAGCTATAGTACCTATTGTTTTAGTATTCTTCTCAGTATTGCATATGTTACCTGCATTTACTGATATGAGAGAATCCTTACAAAACTTTATTTTTGCAAATATTTCTCCAAGCAATGTCGAAGACTTTAACTCCGTTTTTGATAATATTATTGCTAAAACCGCAAACTTAGGTTTACCTTCGGTTGCTTCTTTATTTGTTATCGCTTTTTTACTAATTCGCACTATTGATAAAACTATCAATAAAAATATTTGGCAAATTAAAGATAAAAGAAGTATGCTTCAAAGCTTTACTTCTTACTGGACAGTAATTAGTTTTGGTCCAATTTTGCTAGGTGGAATAGTTTTTATCAAATCTTATTTAATTGGCATTTACAGCCTAGATAATGATCTTATCAGTAGCAGTATTTTAATCTTTTTAAATTACATCCAGTCCTTTATGTTATGGTTTATTTTATTCTTTACTTATACAGTATTCCCTAACACTAAAGTAAATTGGATAAAAGGGGCTATAGCCTCGTTCTTAGCTGTTTTAGGTTTAAATCTCGCTAAGTTAGTTTTTGTTTACTATGTAACAAATATTGCTTCTTACTACGTTATTTATGGGGCAATTGCAGCCTTTCCAATTACCGTATTTTGGTTATACATTGTTTGGTATATTGTTTTAATGGGTGCTGCCTTAACTAAAGTTTTAAATCAAAACAACTTTTATACTTTATACCGCTCTTATTTACTCGAAGAAAGTAATCGTTAAAAAAAGGTCCTCTGATAAATCATCAGAGGACTTTTTTAGTATAGAATTTATAAACACTTTGCAGGCTTAGGTAATCCTGCTAACTTAGCCACAGTTTTTGCGGGACTGTCATTGAACATTTTTTGTAAATAGCGCGAATTGCCAATTTGATCACCATATGCCTTTTGTAAATTTTTTACTAGCATACGTATTGAAGGTGTTGTTTGAAACTGCTCAAAGTAATTGCGGACAAAATTAATAATTAACCAGTGACTTTCGGTTAACTCAATATTCTCTGCCTGAGCTATTTGCCAAGCTATTTCCGTATTCCATTGACTTTGATCAATAAGATACCCTTCAGAATCTTTAGCTAAGTCTTGATATGTATATGTCATTTTAATTACCTTTCAAGCAAATAAGGATAATCTTAGACCATTATAGCACAAAAAAATAAGAGTTCCTTGCTCAGGAACTCTCATTAATAAATTAGTTATTAGTTATTACGGTTACCAAAGATGTTTAATAAAGAGATAAATAAGTTGTAAACATCAATTAATAAACCTAAAGCTAGTTGAGTTACAGATAATAACCCAGTGTTAATAGCTACTGATAATCTGTATAGAATTAAACCACATGAAACTAAAGCTACTACATAAGAAAGAGCTAAGCCTAAGAAAGATGATTTAATTAAGAAAGCGTTTAGTAAACCTACAACAACTGCTGATAAAATGATTACAAATAAGATACCACCAATTTTAGTGAAGTCTTTTTTGGTAACTACAGCATAAGTTGCTAAAGTAATAAAGATAGCAGCTGTTGATAAAAGTGCGTTAATTACAACACCTGCACCTTGATAGCTGATGTACATAGCTACAGTAGGGATAACAGCAAAACCTAGTAAAGCACCCACAGCTACAACCGCTGCATAACCTGCTGGAGTATCACCTAAAGAAGGAATGAAGAAAGTACCAGCAAAAACTAATAAGAATGCAACTAGAGAATAAGTAGGGTTAATAAAGCCTGAGATTAGGCTGAAATATCCTGTAGCAATCGCTGCTATAACAGATACACCTAATAATGCAAATGCTTTACGTAACACAACGCTACGCACATCATTATAAGCATATGAACCAGTTTTTGTAATGATAGAAGACATCGATTTTCCTTAATTTGTGTTGATGTTACTATCCTTATAAACAGAAGATGTATATAAGGTAGTTTTTGTTGTTTTCTTATTACATATATACTATTAAAAATTGAGATTTTCAATAGCAGTTTTTATGCAGATTTACCATCTGTTTTACATTTAATTATATTACAAAAATTAAAAAATGTAAAAAAGTTTGCCTAAATTTGTATATTTTGCCATTATGAACAAACTTTTGATATAATAGTCGAGATAAAATCATACTCTTATTGAAATAAACGTATATATGAACGTAAAAATTCCTGCTTTTATAAATATTCGCAATGAAGCGAACCGTCGTTCTGACTTTAAAGGTATTATTCAGAAGGATAATTTTAAACGCTTTCCTCTCGATACCGTTAAGTCGATTAACTCAGATGCCGAAGTAGAGCTTAGTTGTGAATTTGATTATGAAAAGCACCCTCTAGCTCGAGGAAAAGCAAAAATCAATGTAACATCAACTTGCATGCGTTGCATGGAAGATTTTAGTTATGATGTTATTGCAGAATTTATTTTATGTGCAGTATCTTCTGAGGAACAAGCGGATAGTCTCCCTCCAGAGTATTCTCCTTTATTAATTAACGAATTTGGTGAAGTTAATCTAATTGAAGGAATTGAGGAAGAGCTAATTATGAATATAGCTCTAACGCCAAAACATCCAAATGAAAGCTGTAATCCATTTTTAGATGCTACAGAATACGCAGATGAAGATGAAGAAGAGCATACTCCAGTAAATAATCCATTTGCGGCCTTAAATGAACTTAAAGGCAAATTAGGTAAATAATAAAAATATTTGTCTTTAATAATAATTCGTGATATAATTATCCAGTATTTTAAAGCACGCTCGACCAGTAGTTTAGATTAATGTTTAAATTTTAAACGCTTTTTACCTGGTTGGCGACTCTAACTTAAAATTTAAACGTCGGGAGACACTTAAATGGCAGTTCAACAGAACCGTAAAACTCGTTCTCGCCGTGGCATGCGTCGTTCACACGACTTTTTAACTGCACCTGCTATCTCTAAAGATGCAACTACAGGTGAAATGCACTTACGTCACCACGTAACTGCAGACGGTTACTACCGCGGTAAAAAAGTATTAGAAGTTAAATAATTCTTCTTAGGTATTCCAGCTTAGGAATACCCCGTATTTTTAAATAGACTACTTAGATTAAATTATAAGTAGTTACTAGCCAAGACTAGTTACACAGAACTCATAGGCTTTTACAACATAAGAAAAAGTCCATCCTATAATCGTTATTTCAAAGATATTGATTTTTTACTTTATGTTTGTTCGTGAGTTCCCATATTTAATTTTTAAAGGGACTTGCATAAGTCCCTTTTAATTTATCTGATTTTTAGAACTATGTATTCAAAAGTAGTTGCTACAGGCAGTTTTATACCTTCTAACTTCTTGACTAACGAAGATTTAGAAAAAAGAGTAGATACTAGTGACGAATGGATCACAACTCGCACTGGTATAAAAAGTCGTCCAGTTATGGACGATGATATGACAGTTCCTGATATGGCTTATAATGCAGCTCAAGATGCTGTTAAATCATTACAAGCAAAAGATCCAAACTTCAATGTTGAGGAAATTGGTTTAATTATTTGTGCAACAACAACTTCTAGCAGTATGTTCCCTTCGTGTGCTTGTCAAGTACAAGGACGTATAGGAATTAAAGATTGCATTTCTTTTGATGTTGCAGCAGCGTGTAGTGGTTTTGTGTATGCCCTAAGTGTTGCAGATAAATTTATTAAAACAGGTACTGTTAAAAAAGCTTTAGTTATTGGGGCAGATGCCCTATCTAAAACCTGTGACCCTTTAGATAGATCAACTATTATTCTCTTCGGGGATGCAGCAGGTTGTTTTATTTTAGAAGCTAGCGAGCAAGCGGGTATTATTAGTACTCACCTTCACGCTAACAACGAACATGCAGAAATTTTAACTTTAGACAATAAGCAATTTAAAGCAGAATCTCATTTACAAATGCAAGGTAATGCAGTATTCCGTCTTGCGGTTGCTGAGTTAGCTAATGTTGTTACAGAAACATTAGAAGCTAATAATATGGATAAGTCTGAAGTTGACTGGCTAGTACCACACCAAGCAAATATTCGCATTATTGCCGCAACTGCGAAAAAATTAGATCTCCCTATGGATCGAGTTATATTAACCATTGAAAAACATGGTAATACATCTGCAGCTTCGATCCCAACTGCATTTGACTCTGCAGTAAAAGAGAATAAATTCCAAAGTGGTGATATAATTTTATTAGAAGCCTTTGGTGGTGGTATGACTTGGGGTTCAGCATTAATTAAATACTAACCCTTTATTTTTATAATTTTGACTCTATATTTTAATAGAATATAAAAGTTCCCTATATCCTTATCAAAAATAATGTTCAAATCTATCATTCGTTACTGGTAGGTTGTTTTAATAGGTAATTTATATGAGTAACTTTGTACACGAATTAACAGATGCAGAATTCAACGAAAAAGTAGCAAATAAAGATGCTAACTTAGGTCTTGTGTTAGTTGACTTCTGGGCTCCTTGGTGTTCACCTTGTTTACAATTAGCTCCATTTGTTGAACAAGCAGCAGAAAAACTAGCTGGTAAAGCAACGTTCTACAAATATTTAGTAATTCCAGAAGAGCAACAAGAAGCTCGCATGCTAAATGGGGTGAGAAACATTCCAACTATCTTATTATTTAAAGATGGTGTTTTAGTTGATAGACGCGTTGGTTGCCTAGAATCAAACAACGTTGAAGAGCTATTATCATTCGTGGAAAAACACTTATAATAATTGCATTAACTTTGTTAGTAAACTAAAGGTTGTTGTACCCAATGAAAAAATTTGCTAAATCAATTCTTGCTTTTAGTTTAGGCTTGAGCCTAGTTGGAACTAGTTTTGCTTCCTTAGATGTATCAAATAACAGTAACTCTGTAGTTGCAACTTATAATGGACAAGCTGTATTAGTTTCAGATATTAGACCTTACTTAAAGGGAAGTAACAATGGAGTTTATTCTGATGAAGCAGTAAAGAATGCTGTAAAAGCTTATGTTGTTACACAGTTAAAAACTGAGTGGGAAGCAAAAGCTCGTGCATCTATTTCCGTTACTGAAGCAGAGATCGACAATGTCCTCTATTCTGAAGCTGCGAGAAATGGTTTAACTTACTCTGACTTTGTTCGTGCTTTAGCTTATCAAGGATATTCACTGCAACAAGTGAGATCTCAAATCCGTAATGGTTTATATCAACAAAAAATGAATGAATTCTTAAGTCAAAATGTACAAACCCAAATTGACCGAGATGCAATTCAGTTTGAAGGATATAAAAATTATCAAATTGCTTTAGCAGAGAATAACTTAGCTCAGGTAGATACTTATAACGTAAGTTATATCTTTATCCAAACAACTCCTTTATTTTCTAGTGAACAAGCTAAAGCTAAAGCATTAGATATTTACAGACAAATTAATAGAAACCAGATTACTTTTGCTAAAGCTGCTCAAGAATACTCAGATGATATTATTTCAGCAGCTAACGACGGTTTACTAGGAAACGTCGATACTATCAAAAATGATCAGGAAAGATACGTAATCAGCCAAACTGTTGATCGTATGAAAGTTGGACAAATTTCTGCACCTGTAGACCTAGGTACAGGTTGGGCAATTATCAAATATAATGCCAAAGAAAAAATTGATGCGACTTTAAATGATTATGTTGAAGCTGCATTCCAACAAACTTTAAGATCACGTTATAACAGTAATACTACCCTTGAGCAATTTTTACTTAACTCGGTAGTTATTAATTACGTATTTGAACAATAATTGTTACAAAGAGCTAGGAAGTAAACTAGCTCTTTTTCATATCTAAGCCAAAATTATGCAAAATAAAAGTCATTTAGGTCACGTAGCCAAAAAGAGATTTGGACAAAACTTTCTTATTGACCAAGATATAATCCAAGCGATTATTTTAGCGATAAATCCAACTAACAAAGATAACTTAATAGAAATTGGACCTGGTCTGGGAGCTTTAACCGAGCCAGTTAGTGAACTGGTAGATAAGTTTACAGTTATTGAAGTAGATAAAGACTTAATTGAACGTCTAAAAACACATCCATTTTTATCGCCAAAGCTAACCATTATTGATAGTGATGTACTTAGTATAGATTTTACAAAACTAGCGGTTAGCGATAAAAAAATGAAGGTATTTGGTAACCTGCCTTACAACATTAGTTCTCCATTAATTTTACATTTGTTAAATCATACTGATATAGTTGCAGAAATGACCTTTATGTTACAAAAAGAGGTTGTTGAACGTTTAGCAGCTGATAAGGGTAACAAACATTATGGTAGACTAAGTTTAATTACTCAGTACTTTTGCAAAGTGCTACCAGTAGTAGAGGTACCTCCTTCGAGCTTTAAACCTGCACCAAAAGTAGATAGTGCAGTAGTTAAACTTATTCCTCATGCTAACATTAAAAATCCTGTTAAATCAGTAAAAAGCTTTGAAACAGTTACAGGTTTAGCTTTTAGCCAAAGAAGAAAAACTATTCGTAATTCATTAGGTAAATTAATCCAAGATAATGAATGGGAAGAATTAGCACAATTTGGCATAGAGCCAGGCATGCGTGCCGAAGAATTAAGCTTAGAGCAATATGTATCTTTAACCAATTATGCTATAGATAAAGACTTGTTTGCTCGTTTAAATTAAGCCATAAAAAAGGAAGAAGCAGTGCTTCTTCCTTTTTTATTATTTAGTACGCGGACGAACAATACCGCGTTTAACATCAGAACGACGTAAGAACTCAACAAATAAACTAACACAAGTAGTATTAGTAGCTAATTGTTGTAATTCATTAATAGCTTCTTCAATTGTTTTACCTTGACGGTAAATTGTACGATAAGCTTGTTTTAATTGACTAATTTGGAAATCAGTAAATCCACGTCTAGTTAAACCCGTAGTATTTAAGCCAATAGCAACGGCATGGTTACCTTGAGCTAATACATATGGCGGAACATCTTGGCTTACTCCTGAGCAACCACCAACCATTACATGAGAACCTATATTCACAAATTGGTGTACAGCTGTCATACCACCAAGTACCACAAAGTTATCGATAACTACGTGACCACCAAGAGTTGTATTATTAGCTAGAATATTGTGGTTTCCAATAACACAGTCATGGGCAACATGGGTATTAACCATGAGAAGGTTATCATCACCTATAACAGTTTTTGAGATACCTTGTAGTGTACCGCGGTGAATTGTACATGATTCACGGATTGAGTTACGATCCCCAATAATAACTTGAGTTTCTTCTCCGCGATATTTAAGATCTTGGTTAACTTCACCTATAGTAACAAAAGAATAAATTTTATTATCTTTACCAATTGTGGTAAATCCTTTAACTACCACGTGTGAAACTAACTCAGTCCCTTCACCAATTGAAACATTATCTTCAACGATACAAAAAGGACCAATTTTTACATTGTCAGCAATGTTTGCTTTTTCAGAAACAATTGCTGTTGGGTGAATAATTGCTAAAGGAGAAATACTCATAATTAAATACCTCTACGAGCACACATTAAATCAGCTTCGCAAACAAGATTTCCGTCTACATAAGCTTTACCTGTAAATTGGGCAATTCCACGACGTTCTCTTAAGAAGTTAACCTCAATAAGCATAGTATCACCAGGTAATACTGGACGTTTAAAACGTGCGTTATCTACAGCTGCAAAGTAGTATAGCTCGTTCGGTGGTAATTCACGAGTTTTAAATGCTAAAACTCCAGTTGCTTGAGCCATAGCTTCAAGAATTAATACACCTGGAAAAATTGGTTTGTGTGGGAAATGACCTGTAAAGCAAGGTTCATTATAAGTTACGTTTTTAATTGCTTTTAGCCATTTACCTTCTTCCCAATCTAACACGCGATCTACTAATAAGAAAGGGTAACGATGAGGGAGAAGAGACATTATCTCATCAATTTCAATAACACGTTCTGGATTTACTTTTAAGTCTGACATCTAATAAACCTATTTATTTCGTTTTAATAAATCTGTAAGTTCTTCAACCTGTTTTTCAAGTTGTTTTAATCTCATCGCCTGATCTTTTAGATTATCGTAACGTAACATCACTGTACTACGTAACCATTTTTTATTATCTTCCACAGGGATACCAGAAGAGTAAACTTTACCACTTTCAGTTAAGCTATGTGGCACCATAGCCATACCTGTTACCGATACGTGATCAGCAATATTGATGTGTCCGTTAAATACCGAAGCACCACCAATAATACAATATTTTCCAAAAGTTACAGAACCAGCAACAATTGTACCACCTGCCATTGCAGTACCCATACCAACTTTACAGTTGTGACCTAAGTGAATATGATTGTCAATAATTACATCATTTTCCACTACTGTATCATGCAGAGCACCACGATCAATACTTGTTAAAGAACCTATTTCAGTTCTTGCCCCGATAACTGTTGTACCAACTTGAGGAATTTTAATCCATCTTCCTTGCTCATTTGCATAACCAAAGCCGTCAGCACCAAGAACAGTTAAGCTGTGTACTACAACATAATCTGCAAGTTTAACGCTATGGTAAAGAACAACATGAGGGTGAAGGCGAACATTATTACCTAAGACACAATTGTCCCCTAGAGAACAGTGATTTTCAATAATGCTATTATCGCCAACAACAACGTTTTCTCCTAAAACAACGTAAGCTCCAATATGTACATTTTCACCTATAGTACAACTTTGAGGGATTACTGCAGTTTGATGAATTCCTGGTTTTACTTTAGGAGTTGTATCTAGCACTTGCGAAACTTTTGCAAAAGCTACATATGGATCTTTTACGATTATTTTGGTTACATTAGGGTTAGTGATTTCTTCGGCAAGTTTTTCTGTTACTAAAACAGCTTCTGTACAGCCTGAATTTACAAACGCTAAGTAATGCTTATCTTTTATAAAGCCAATAGAGTTTGGAATATATGTTTCACTATCTAGAGGGTGACAAGCTGTAATTGATTTATTAGTATTTGCACAATTAACTAGTTGACCACCAGTTAATTGCGCAATTTCAAGTAATGTAATCTCAGTCATTTTGGAAGTTGAGCCTGTGTTGGTTTTATTAGGCTTTATTATATTACTTTTTTAAATATTATTGTACTAATTTTAATATTTGTGGCGTAACATCAACCGCATTTACATAGTAAATAGCTGCACGTGAGTCTACGATAATTGAAATTTTTTGTTCCGCAGCATATTTAGCTACAATGTCACGTACAGTTTTATCAACTTTATCAAGTTCAACGTTTTGGAAGTCATTCATTTCTCTTTGAAGTTGTTGTACTTGAGCTTGATAATCAGTGTATTTTTTCTCAAAAGCTTGTGCTTTTTGGTTAAATGCTGTTTCACGTGATTTTAATTGTGAACCTGTTAATTTACCACCTTGAAGATCAGCGTCTAATTGTTGTTTTAATTTTTCTAGTTCACTATTTTCTTGGCTTAGCTCTTTACCTAAAGCTTCTAGATCATTATTTCTTTGTTGGAATTTATCATTAAAGATTTTTGCACTATCAGTAAAAGCTTTAGATGATTGTACTAATTGATCATAGTTAACTACCGCAACTGTAACAGTTTGAGCTGGAGTAGAAGCTGCAAATGCAGGAGCTGAAATAGTGCCTAAAGATGCTAAACCTAAAACTACAGAAGTTAGAAGATATTTTTTTAATTTCATATAATTCGTATCCTTGAAAAAGAGTATGCGAAGAATTAACAGGAATACCTGTTAATTCTTCTTAGATCTGATTAATACGTAGTACCGAAGTTAATACCAAAGATTTCTTTATCATCATAACTTTTCGATACAACAGGAGTACCTAGGTAGAAAGATAAAAGACCTAAAGGTGATTGCCAGTCTAGATTAATCCCTGTAGTTACACGGAAATTAGGTTTAGACCAGTCTTCGTAACCATTTAAGATACTTTGATCAAGTGAAGCTGTATATTTTTTCCATTGTGTACTCCATACAGCAGCTGTATCAACGAAGAATGATGTTCTAATTGATTTAGCTACTTCACCTCTAAAGAGTGGGAAGTATAAATCAACACCACCATATACAATTGAGTCACCCCCAACTACTTCATAAGTATTTACTCGTGTGAAGCTAGAAGCTGAAAGGTTTGTACATGTAGAACCAGTTGAACAGTTAATTGAAGCAGGACCTACAGAAGCATCACTTAGACCACGTAGTGTACCAGCTCCACCAGCTGTATAAAGAGCAGAAATAGGTAAGTATTTACCATCCATAGCTACGGCGTGAGCAGCTGCTATACGTGTTCCTAACACCCAGTTTCTGTTATTAGAAAGTGGTGTGAAAGTTTTAAAACTAGCTTGCATTGAATAGTATTTATCCGTAGAAGCTAAAGATGTAATACCCGCACCTATAGTAAAATCATACCCTTTTGTTGGGAATAAATAACGATCGTATGTATTTAGGTTATACGATAAATTAAAGGTAATATCACGCGTTCTTACAGTCCAACGACCATTTTCGATATCTTGGCCAATTGATTGTAAGTAAAGCATACGGTAGTATTCAGGATATAAGTTATAGTATTTGTTGTTTTCATAGGTAACACTACCAGATAAAGTACCATAACGAGATACTGGAATAGAAGTACCTAGAGTTAAACCATATACTGTTTGACGATAATTATATCCGTAATAACGTCTATATTTCTCGGTATTAATTTTTGAATAATAAACCGAAGTATTTAAACTCAGACCATAAGTAGTAACATAAGGTTCAGTATAGTCTATAGCTCCGTATAAACGACCTGATGATCTTTCGGCAGTAATACCAACACTTCTACCAGTTCCTAAGAAGTTATTTTGTTGTAATTTTGCCGTATAAGTAATACCTTGAGTACTACCATAACCTAAACCGATTTGGAAACTACCATTTGCAGTTTCTTTTACATCATAGTAAAGGTTAAGTAAGTCAGAAGTACCAGCAACTGTTTCAGTACGGAAAGAAGCGTCTGAGAAATTACCACTTCTTAATAAAGTAGATACGTCTTGATTTACTAAGTTTAAATTATAAATCGAGTTCTCTTGTTGTAAAAGCGTACGACGAATTACTTCATCTTTTGTTAAGTAGTTACCATTGAAAATAATGGTATTTACAGTGTAACGTGCCCCTTTATCAACGGCAATAACAATTTCTAAAGTATTATTCGCGTCATCAAATCTTAATACAGGTTCAATATTAGCATTTGCATAACCTAGTCCTGCAAGATAATCTTTAATCGCTTGCACTGTAGCGTCAACAGATGCTTTGTTATAGTTGTTACCTACAACTACTTTATTTAATTTTTTGAACTCTTCATCTAAAGCTGTATTACGTGAGAAAAAGCTAATACCAGAAACTTTGTATAAAGCACCTTCATCAACCGTAACAGTAAAGGTTACGTCTTGAGGTTTTTCCGTACTTAAGTTTGCTTCTTGTGTGCTAACAATTCTAAATTTAGCATAACCTCTGTCTTTATAGTAGTTGGTTATGTTATCAAGAAGTAATTGTTTGTTTTGACTATTAAAGTTCGAATTATGATAGAAGTTATACCAACGCGTATCTGGTCTAATAGTAGAGTCAGAAAGTAGTTCTTTTTCGGTAAAAGTTTTATTACCAACAATATTTAAAGTTCTTAAATATGCTCTTTTCTTCTCATCTACAATAACTTGAACATTAACTGTACCATCATCTAAAGTAGAGATACGTGTACTTACGGCTACTTGAGAATAACCCTGACTTTGGTAGAATCTCTCTACTTCTTCATTTAATTGTGTTAAGGTATCTTCGTTTAGAATAGCACCTTGACGAATACCATTTTGTTCGTAAGTTTGACGAATTTGATCAGTTGGGATTAAGGAGTTCCCCGTAAAGTTTACTGATGCAATTGTTTGTTTTAATTTCAGATCAATAACAAGATTGTTGCCAACTTTATTTACCGAAACATTATTAAAATTACCAGTAGCATAAAGCTTTCTAATAATTTGGGCAATTTCATTATCATTAATCGTTGCCCCTTGTTTAAGGTTTAAAAGATCAATGATATCTTGGCTTTGCGATTGGTTTACCCCTTTAACTTCAACTGAATCTAATTGAAAAGGGCTAACAGCTAACGCTGGAATGCTAAGAGCTAGCATTAACTTGGTTAATAAAAACTTTTTCATGAAGGGAAATTTCTCTTTAACTTCTCTTTTTAAAATAGAAGGAAAATACTTCTATAACTTTCTTTAAAGTAACCTTTTTATTATAGAATAATTTTTCTCTTTTTGCTTAGTAATAATATAAAACCAGAGAAAAAATAAGAGGTTCTTTATAAAAGTAACCTCTATAAATATATGCCTTAATACTGAATTTTCAACTAAAACGTAAAGAAATTGTCTAGGGTTAAGAATAACCAATAGTACGCCATAAACATAAATGAAGGCTGTAAACTATCTAAACGATCTAGAACCCCACCATGACCAGGGATTAAATTAGAAGAGTCCTTAATTTTAGCACGACGTTTTAGGAAAGATTCGGTTAAGTCACCATGTACTGAGAAGAGCACGGTAATTAAAGTAAACATATAGAAAGCAACCATACGTTTATTGTTAACCATGTAGTCACTTAGAGAGGTAAAGTTGACAAAGATTATGGCACAAATCATTGCCGTAAACACCCCACCTAAAAGCCCTTCTAAAGTTTTATTAGGTGATATTTTTGGACTCATTTTGGTTTTACCAAAAGCTCGACCGAAAAAGTAAGCACCACTATCAGTACATGCAACTAAAAAGAACATGTAAATCATGAATACAGGTGAGTTATTTGGATTAAATGATAGCGTTGAACCATCATAATATCTAATCGCAAATACTCCAGCAAAGAAAGCTCCATTACTTAGAGCTGCAAAAAGAGCTACTAAGCGTGGATGCATTATCTCCATTAGAGTTTCTGTACGACGATAAATCACTAAAGAGAACAACCAAATGAACATAGCATAGAACATTATTGTCTCATAGTTATTTACCAGCAATCTATTTACATTCGCAAATCTATCAGTCCCAAATGCTAACCATGCCGAAAACACTGGGAAAAATGGGAACAGGGTTGCAAAAATTATAATCGCCATATACAACCAACGCCATTTGCGAGTTGGTTCTAAATTTGGGTTATCGTTATAAATTAGCTTGGAATATTCCCAAATTGATAAGCAAGCAATTAATAAAAATACGGCAAAAAATACAGGAAAGGGAGCCACTAATACAACTAATAGTAAACCTATAATCAAAGCTATCCCTGAAATTAATCTTTGTTTCATAATTAATTAAACTCCACCAAAACGGCGTACTCTTTTAGAAAATATATTTAGAGCTCTATCAAATAATTCCGCATTAAATTCAGGCCAATATTCCTCTAAGAAAACAAACTCACTATAAGCTGCTTGCCAGAGAAAGAAATTACTAATTCTTTGTTCATTCGAAGTACGAATGATTAAATCTATTGGATCTTGCTCTGTAACGGTTAAATTCTCTTCAATTAAATTAGTTAAAAACATTTCATCACTATACTTAGTTTTTAACTCTTCAATTTTGCTCGCCATTACCTGAGGATCGTCAAGATAATTTTTTAACTCATCTAAAGCAAGAGATAATACTTTTGCCGTAGCGTTAGTGATATCCCAACGTCCACTATAATTTAAAGCAACATTAAGATTTAGCCCTGTATTACTTGCTGATTCTTCAACCATAGCTTGCAACTTCTTTTGCAACTCAGGTGAGAATACTTTTATATCACCTATAGGGGTAAACTTAATATTATTCTTTTTCAAAAACTTTTGGTTATTTACGAGAACTCTTAAAAAGAGCTTCATAAGATGTTCTACTTCCTCTTTTGGTCTTTTCCAGTTTTCCTTAGAAAAGGCATATAGAGAAAGAGACTTTATCCCTAAGTTTGAAGCATGCTCAATGGTTCGTCTTACGGCTAGAGCACCTGCATTATGCCCACTTTTCTGGCTTTTATTCTTTTCTTTGGCCCAGCGTCGACTTCCATCCATAATTATGGCAACATGCTGCGGTAAGTTTGCATTATTATTTTGCATTGCAACTGCTGTTAATTAAATTTTGGCATATTACTCTAGCTTGCAAGTCAATTTCTTTAATTTTAGCAAAATCAAAGTACTGACTTGCAAAGCCCATCTTTTGCATGGTCTCTAGAGTTTGTTTATTAAATTTATAGATATCCAAGTAAGATATTTTTTTAGCTAAAAATGCTTCTACGGTTACTTCATTAGCCGCATTTAAAATACATGTATAGGTATATCCTAATTTAAAACTCTCAATTGCAAGAGCAAAGTTAGGATATCTTTGATAGTCTACAGGAAAAAAGGTTAATCCTTGTAGTTTAAATAAATCTAAGCTTTGCACTGAAGAAACATCACGTTGCGGATAGTTTAAGGCATAGGCTATAGGAACACACATATCTGTAGGTCCCATTTGCACTAACAGAGATTTATCTAAATACTCAACACCTGAGTGAACTATTGATTGCGGGTGAATAATCGTTTTAATTTTATCAGGGTGACAATTAAATAAAACACACGCTTCAATAAATTCTAGCCCTTTGTTCATTAAAGTAGACGAGTCTATAGTAACTTTTGCTCCCATAGACCAGTTTGGATGTTTTAATGCTTGCTCTGGTGTAATCTCATTAAACTTATCTAGCTCTAAATGTAAAAAAGGACCACCAGATGCCGTTAGCACTATTTTTTCTACACCAACCTCATCTAAATCACAATGACAAACATTATTTTGCACCTCTAGAGGTAAGCATTGAAATATTGCATTGTGTTCCGAATCTACAGGAATTAGTTTTGCTTGGGGATTGTTTAGCAAAGCTTGCTTAATTAAATGCCCACCAACCACTAAACTCTCTTTATTTGCTAATAGTAATGTTTTACCTGAGTTTAAGGCTAACAGAGAACTTTCTAAACCAGCAAAGCCAACAATAGCTCCAACAACTACATTGGCCACGTCTGAAGCTACTAATTTGTTTATATTTTCTTTACCACAAATTACATGGATTTGGCTCGCTTGATCACCGAGCTTTTGGCGTAATTCTTGTTCTAACTGGTTTTGATAGCTTGCGTCAAATAAACCGCAATATTCTGGCTTAAACTGCACAACTTGTTCTACGAGTTTATTTACATTAGAATTAGCAAATAACCCTGATATTTTGCTCTTAGTTGGGTTATTTTGATAAGCAAGAACCTTTAATGTTGAAGTACCTATAGATCCAGTTGAACCAAGGATCAAAATTCTTTTCTGCATATATTTAAACAAATAAAAAACTAGTTGCAAAAGAACTTTCACAACTAGCTTATAGAAACAATTTTAGATTAGAAATCCATTAATTCTTTTTCTTTAGCTGCACAACGTTCATCTAAAACTTTTACGCTAGCTTCAGTAATTTTAGTTATTTGCTCTTCTGCACGTCTTTGATCATCTTCAGAGATTTCTTTATTTTTTAATAAAGCTTTAATCTTGTCATTAGCGTCACGTCTTACATTACGCACAGATACACGTGCTTTTTCAGTTTCAGCACGAACAACTTTCGTTAGTTCTTTACGACGCTCTTCAGTTAACGGCGGAAGAGGAACACGGATAGTATTACCGTTGTTACTTGGATTTAAACCTAGATCAGAAGTTAGAATAGCTTTTTCTACTGCAGCTAGAGATGAACGGTCAAACACTTGAACATTTAATGTTCTAGCATCTTCGGCTACAATATTTGCAAGCTGACGAATTGGAGTTAAAGCACCATAGTATTCAACTTGAACACCGTCAAGTAATGAAGGGTGGGCACGTCCTGTTCTGATTTTCGCAATGCTGTTCTCGTATGCTTCAATCGATTTATTCATACGTTCTTTAGCATCATTTTGAATTTGAGAAATCATATTTTACCTTTATTTAAATCTTTTGAATCTATCAAACTATCAATGGTTATTATAAACGATTTAACTCAAATCGGGAATTATTTTTCCGTAATAAGTGTACCTAAACTAGAGTCCACTACTACTTTTTCTAAATCACCGAAATTATGAATGTTAAAAATACGAATCGGTAGCTTATGATCACGAGCTAGAGTAAAGGCTGCTAAATCCATTACTTTTAGTTCTTTGGCAATTACATCATTGTATGTAATGTGTTCAAAGCGTTTAGCGTTAGGATTTTTACGCGGATCTGAATCATATACACCATCAACATTAGTTGCTTTAAGAACTACGTCAGCATCGATTTCAATACCACGTAAACATGCAGCACTATCAGTAGTGAAGAAAGGATTACCTGTACCACCACCAAATACAACTACACGACCTGAGTTTAATGCACGAATTGCATTACTCCAGTTATAGTTTTCACATACACCTGTTAAGTCTAATGAACTCATTAGGGTACAATTTAAACCTGCTCTGAATAAAGAGTCACGAATTGCTAAACCATTCATAACTGTTGCTAGCATTCCCATGTGATCACCTACCACACGGTTCATATTTAACTGAGCTAATTGAGCTCCTCTAAATAGGTTACCACCGCCTACAACTATAGCAACTTGTACTCCTAAATCAACTACTTTTTTTACTTCAGCAGTAATTCTATCTAATACATGCGGATCTATTCCAAAGCCTTCTTGACCTTGTAATGCTTCACCACTTAATTTTAATAAAATTCGGTTATATAAAGGTTTTGCCATAAACACTTCCGTGAAATTCTGCACATACAGCAAGAGGCCACAATGGCCTCTCACAGTAATCATCAATTAATTATTTGGTTGCTGCAGCAATTTTAGCTACTTCGTCAGCAAAGTTTTCTTCTTTTTTCTCGATACCTTCACCAACTTCAACACGGATGAATCTTTCTACATCTACTTTTTCGCCATTTAAGAAATCTTGAACAGAGATAGCTGGATCCATAACAAATGGTTGAGAAACTAAAGCAATAGCTGCTTTGAATTTAGCCATACGACCATTGATCATTTGTTCTTGGATGTTCTCTGGTTTCTTAGCGAAGTTAGGATCTTCGTTTGCAATACCTTTTTGAACTTCTAATTCTTTAGCTAAAACGTCAGCAGGGATTTCATCTTCACGTGCATATTCTGGACGAGAAGAAGCAATGTGCATACCTAATTTTTTAGCAACGTCTTCAGAAGCTGGATTTACTGCAACTAATACAGCAATTTTTGAACCGTGAGTGTAACCACCAATAAAAGTACCTTCGATTACTACTACACGACGGATTGTAATGTTTTCACCGATTTTAGCAACTAAAGCTGTACGCTCTTCTTCGAAGTGAGCTTGTAAAGCAGCTAAATCAGAAACATTGTTAGCTAATACATAATCTGCTACTTCATTAGCAAATTTGGTAAAGCTTTGGTCTTTAGCTACGAAGTCAGTTTCACAGTTTAACTCAACAACATAACCAGTTTTGTTGTCTGAAGTTACACGTGAAAGAACAATACCTTCTGCTGCTACGCGAGAAGCTTTTTTAGCAGCTTTTGCTTGACCGTTTTTACGCATGTTTTCAATTGCAGCTTCAATATCACCGTTAGTTTCAACTAAAGCTTTTTTACAATCCATGATGCCTGCACCAGTACGTTCACGTAATTCTTTTACTAGGCTTGCTGTAATTTCACTCATTTATATTTACCTTAAAGTTTAAAATTCTAATCCATATACGATATTATCGTACATGGATTAATATAAAAGATCTTTAATAGATTAATTATTCAGCTTTCGCTTTATCAGCTGCTGCTTTAGCTTTTTCACGACCTTCGTTTACAGCTGCAGCTGCTGCAGTAACGTATAAGTTAATTGCTTTGAAAGCATCATCGTTACCTGGGATAACAAAATCAACATCACGTGGACTTGAGTTTGTATCTACAACAGAAATAACTGGGATACCTAAATTACGAGCTTCTTTAATAGCGATGTGTTCATAGTCTGCAGATAGAATGAATACTAAATCTGGTAGACCATTCATGTTTTTGATACCGCCTAAAGATTTTTCTAATTTTTCTTTTTCGTGAGTACGTTTTAACGCTTCTTTTTTAGTTAATTTTTCTAAAACACCGTTTTCTTCATCACGTTCAAATTGATTTAATGTTTCAATTGATTTACGGATTGTTTTCCAGTTAGTTAACATACCACCTAACCAACGGTGATTTACGTAAAATTGACCACATGATTTAGCAGCTTGTTCAACTGCTTCAGAAGCAACACGTTTTGTACCTACGAATAGGATTTTGCCACGATTTGCAGCTACTTTTTCTAATTCAGCTAGAGCTGCGTTGAAGCATTCAGCTGTTTTATCTAAGTTAATGATAGATACACCGTTACGATCACCGTAAATGTATTCTTTCATTTGTGGATTCCAGTAACGACGTTGGTGACCAAAGTGTACACCAGCTGCTAACATATCGCGAACAGAAACTTTAACCATTTTTTATCCTTATATTAGGGTTGTTCTCCCACATGACCTCAGAATCAACCATATTATTTAGCTTAAGCTATGAATACATCTTCCACTGATTTGCACCAGCAATAATACAGCACCCTATTCTTGAGTGTTCATCATGTGTGATTATTGTTATTAATGAAAAATAAAACTAATTAAATGCTTATACACAAATATAAGCATGGGTATTATATCATAATTTATTTTATTTTGTAAAAAAAAGAGAGCAAAATGCTCTCTTTTTCTTAGTTTAGAAAAACTAAATTATTTAATGATGCTAGCAACAACACCTGCACCTACTGTACGGCCACCTTCACGGATAGCGAAACGTAGACCTTGATCCATCGCGATTGGGTGGATTAAGCTTACAGTCATTTTGATGTTATCACCTGGCATTACCATCTCAACGCCTTCTGGTAATTCGATTGTACCAGTTACGTCAGTAGTACGGAAGAAGAATTGTGGACGGTAACCTTTGAAGAATGGAGTGTGACGACCACCTTCTTCTTTAGTTAATACGTAAACTTCTGAATCGAAGTCTGAGTGAGGAGTAATTGTACCTGGTTTAGCTAATACTTGACCACGTTCAATTTCTTCACGTTTTGTACCACGTAATAATGCACCGATGTTTTCACCTGCACGACCTTCGTCAAGTGTTTTACGGAACATTTCAACAGCTGTTACAGTTGTTTTAGTAGTTGGTTTGATACCAACGATTTCAACTTCATCACCTGATTTAACGATACCACGCTCAACACGACCAGTTACTACTGTACCACGACCTGAAATTGAGAATACGTCTTCAATTGGTAATAAGAATGGTTGGTCGATTGCACGCACTGGATCAGGAATGTAGCTGTCTAATGTGCTTGCTAATTCAAGAATTTTTTCTTCCCACTCAGCTTCACCTTCTAAAGCTTTTAATGCTGAACCACGGATGATTGGAGTGTCATCACCTGGGAAGTTATATTGATTTAATAGATCACGAACGTCCATGTCTACTAATTCTAATAATTCTTCATCATCTAACATATCGCATTTGTTTAAGAATACGATAATGTATGGAACACCTACTTGACGTGCTAATAGAATGTGTTCACGTGTTTGTGGCATAGGACCATCTGTTGCAGCTACTACTAGAATAGCACCATCCATTTGTGCAGCACCAGTGATCATGTTTTTAACATAGTCGGCGTGTCCTGGGCAGTCAACGTGAGCATAGTGACGGTTTTCAGTATCATATTCAACGTGTGAAGTGTTGATTGTGATACCACGTGCTTTTTCTTCTGGAGCGTTATCGATTTGATCGAATGCACGAGCAGCACCACCGAAGTGTTTTGCTAATACAGTTGTAATAGCAGCTGTTAAAGTTGTTTTACCATGGTCAACGTGACCGATTGTACCTACGTTTACGTGCGTTTTGTTACGTACGAACTGTGACTTAGCCATTTTAATATTTTCCTATTTAAAAATTAACTTAGTTAAAATTATTTAGCTTTACGAGCTTCAATAACTGCGTCTGCAACGTTACGTGGAGCTTCGTTATATTTTAAGAATTCCATTGAGTAAGATGCACGACCTTGTGTTTGTGAACGAAGATCTGTTGCGTAACCAAATAGCTCTGATAGAGGAACTTGAGCTTTGATTTTCTTAGCCATAGGGATGTCTTCCATACCTTCAACTAAACCACGACGACGGTTTAAGTCACCGATTACATCACCCATGTACTCTTCTGGAGTTTCAACTTCAACTTTCATGATTGGCTCAAGAAGAACTGGTTGTGCTTTAGCAAAACCTTCTTTGAACGCCATAGAACCAGCTAATTTGAACGCCATTTCTGATGAGTCCACATCATGGTATGAACCATCATATAGAGTTACTTTAACGTCAACGATTGGGTAACCAGCTAATACACCGTTACCGATTTGTTCTTGTACACCTTTATCAACTGCTGGGATATATTCTTTAGGAACCACACCACCAACGATTGCGTTAACGAATTCGTAACCTTTGTTTTCTTCAAGTGGTTCGATACGTAAGAATACGTGACCATATTGACCACGACCACCTGATTGACGTACGAATTTACCTTCTTGTTCTACTGAACCACGAATTGTTTCACGGTAAGAAACTTGAGGTTTACCTACGTTAGCTTCAACTTTGAACTCACGACGCATACGGTCAACGATGATATCTAAGTGTAACTCACCCATACCAGCGATGATTGTTTCACCTGACTCTTCATCAGTGTATACACGGAATGAAGGGTCTTCTTGAGCTAGACGACCTAAAGCAAGACCCATTTTTTCTTGGTCTGATTTAGTTTTTGGTTCCACAGCAACGTTAATTACTGGCTCTGGGAATTCCATACGCTCAAGAATAATTGGCTTTTGCATATCACAGATAGTATCACCTGTTACAACATCTTTAAGACCAATTGCTGCCGCGATATCACCCGCACGTACTTCTTTAATTTCTTCACGTTTGTTAGCGTGCATTTGTACGATACGACCGATACGTTCACGTTTTTCTTTAACTGAGTTTAATACTGTATCACCTGAGTTTACCACACCTGAGTAAACACGGAAGAATGTTAAGTTACCAACGAATGGGTCAGTTGCGATTTTGAACGCTAATGCAGAGAATGGTTCATCATCAGAAGCGTGACGAACTTCTTCTTTACCATCTAATGTTTCACCTTTGATCGCAGGAACGTCAGTAGGTGCAGGTAAGAATTCTACAACTGCGTCAAGCATTGCTTGAACACCTTTGTTTTTGAACGCTGAACCACATGTCATTAGAATGATTTCATTAGCTAAAACGCGTTGACGAAGAGCTGATTTAATTTCTTCTTCAGTTAATTCTTCACCACCAAGGTATTTTTCCATTAACTCTTCAGAAGCTTCTGCAGCTGCTTCGATCATATTGCTATGCCACTCTTCAGCAACATCTTTTAAATCTTCTGGAATATCTTCAAGAGTATATGACATACCTTGATCTTCATCATTCCAGTTGATTGCTTTCATTTTGAATAGGTCGATAACACCTTTGAAGTTCTCTTCAGCACCTACTGGGATTTGAATTGGAACTGCGTTACCACCTAGACGGTTTTTAACTTGTTCAACTACACGGAAGAAGTTAGCACCTGTACGGTCCATTTTGTTAACGAACGCAATACGTGGTACGTGGTATTTGTTAGCTTGACGCCATACTGTTTCAGATTGAGGTTGAACACCACCCACAGCACAGTATACCATCACCGCACCGTCAAGAACACGCATTGAACGTTCAACTTCGATTGTGAAGTCAACGTGTCCTGGAGTATCGATGATGTTGATACGGTGTTTAGGGAATTGTTGGTTCATACCAGACCAGAAACAAGTTGTCGCAGCAGATGTAATTGTAATACCACGCTCTTGCTCTTGTTCCATCCAGTCCATTGTTGCTGCACCATCGTGAACTTCACCGATTTTGTGACTTACACCTGTGTAGAATAAAATACGTTCTGTAGTTGTTGTTTTACCTGCATCGATGTGAGCACTAATACCTATATTACGGTATAGTTCAATGGGAGTTGTTCTAGCCATTTTATCCTCGATAAAATAAAAAAGATGAAACTGCTTAATAATAATCTTTTAAAAAGCCCTATTAAGCAGCAAGTGAAAGATTAAGTATTTAAAAATACTACCAACGGAAGTGAGCGAATGCTTTGTTCGCTTCAGCCATACGATGAACGTCTTCACGTTTCTTAACCGCAGCACCTTTATTTTCTAAAGCGTCGATTAACTCGTTAGCTAAACGATCAGCCATAGTTTTATCGTTACGGTTTCTAGCAGCGTCTTTAATCCAACGCATTGCTAGTGTGTTACGACGTACTGGGCGAATTTCTACTGGAACTTGATAAGTAGAACCACCAACACGACGAGATTTAACTTCTACTGTTGGACGTACTTGTTCTAAAGAAGCTTCAAATGCTTCTAAAGGAGATTTTTGACTGTGTTGAGCTAATCTCTCTAACGCAGTGTATACAATTTTCTCAGCGATAGATTTTTTACCATCTACCATGATTACGTTAATGAATTTTGCTAATAATTCTGAACCAAATTTTGGATCTGGTAGAATTTTACGTTGACCAATTACGCGACGACGTGGCATGGTTTTATTTCTCCGTTTATATTCAGGTTAACCCAAAACTCATTAAAATTAAACATTCGATAATCTTAATGGAGCTTTGATTGAAATGTTAATATTAATTTTTTAATTTATGTTTGGCCTTACTTTACGGATGTCTATTAAGATTTAGGTCTCTTAACACCGTATTTAGAACGACCTTGTTTACGATCTTTTACGCCTGCACAGTCTAATGCACCACGTACTGTGTGGTAACGCACACCTGGTAAGTCTTTAACACGACCACCACGGATTAATACAACGCTGTGCTCTTGTAAGTTGTGACCTTCACCACCAATGTAAGAAGTCACTTCGTAACCATTAGTTAAACGAATACGACATACTTTACGTTGTGCTGAGTTAGGTTTTTTAGGTTTTGTTGTAGAAACACGAGTACATACACCACGTTTTTGCGGACAAGCTTCTAACGCTGGCACAGTACTTTTAACAACTTTTTTAACGCGTGGTTTACGCACTAATTGGTTGATAGTTGCCATATTTTTATGAGCTCCATTTAGATTGAAAATATTTATTGGATTTAACATCCAAAACAAACTGGGCATATTATACTACATTTTTATTCAAAATCATAATTTTTTTTATTTATTATTTTACTCTCTATGTTGTTATAATAGCCATTACCATTTAAAACTTTATTTTTCTATGCCAAAAGTTATATACACCAATGATTTAAACTATGATCTTACGCAAGTAAGCCTTAGTGATTTAAAAAACTGGCCAAATAGCAAACTTATTGAATATCACTTAGAAATAAATAAATTAACCCCTGAAGATTTAGATATAATCAGGTCGCCTAAATATTTAAAATTAGTAAAAAAACACCCTTATACTACTAATAAAGATTACGCTCGCAGTCTTTATCTATCCTTTATCAAAAGACTATTTATAATACCTACAGCCTTTACTTTTCTAGGCTTTTTATTTGGCTATTATTTTTATTTTCAAGTCAATGCTATTTTTTCGACTATCCAATATTTAGCTATTTTTTATATCCTTTTCTCGGCCGCTATCTATTTTTCTTCTATTTTTTCTTTACAAATAGTAACTGAGCAAATTTTTATAAATAAATTAAGTAAGTGTGGACGTCTACTCTTTCCTTACGAATTAACTCAAGGACTTACAGCAAAATTTACCTTTGCTTGGCTAATTATCCAAGTTTTAATTCAAATAACAGTATGGCTTATCACCACCACATAAAAAAAGCTGGAACATCCCAGCTTTTTTATGCTTTATAAACCCATTTATAACTATCCAATTTTTCTTGCAGTTGACTAGAGCTTAAATTCTCACGGGCAAATTCTATATTTTGGAATAAATCTAACTCACCTTCCTCTACTAAATCTAAGATCTTATTTAAAATAGAAGCATCAACAAAATCTTCAGAAACTACAAATTTTATTGGATTTTCATTTTCGTACTCATATGTAATTAAAAGCCATTGTGTGTATAAGGTTTTACATCTTTCAATTAAATGCGTAGTAAATTCTTTTTTCCTAAAATCTGCTGGTAAGTAGTTACCCCAAATATAATCATAAACTTCTTTATGATTCTCTTGCAATTTTTGCAACTTGCTAATATTAGTAATATCTATTAGATTTAAAAAGCCTTTATTTAAAAAGATTACTTCACAGTTATCCTCAAAAGAAAAGATAAAGCTTAGCATCATGTGCCCAGCCTGTCTTACATCGGAAGCATTATCTAAATAGAATTTATTTAATAAATATGCAGGTACTTTCATGTTACACCAGTATTTTATCTATATCATATTTTTCTAAGTTGAATAGATCATGCACCCCTATTTTATCTTCAGGCACAACCACCCATTCATTTGCATATCCCCACTCTAGTAAGCTTCGTGAGCAACATATTAGATCTATATTATGCTTTCTTATTAGCTCTTGAAACTTTAAGGCTACTAAACGAACATCGTGAGAAAACTCAAGTTGGTTTTGGTTTATTACTAAGGGTAAAGCAAGATTCTCAACAAAGACTAACACTTCCTTTTGCGGGTCTTTTTTATTCGCAATTAACTTTTGAATATATAACTCTAGGCGCAATAAGTTTTCTTGGATTTGCAAACTTAAAGCACTATGACGAAAAATAAATAATTTCATGGTTTAACTTAAAAGAAAAGGGAGCCTAAGCTCCCATAACTTAAAATTCACTAAGATTTATCTTTCTTAGTTGACTTTTTGGTTTTTGAAGTTTTAGAGCTTGGTGTTTCAGTATTTTCACTTGTCTCAGTAACTTCTGCTTTTGTTTTTCTACTACGTTTTTTTGGTTGTTCTTTGGTAGTAGGAGCTGACTCTTCTTTTGCTTTTGCTACTTTTTTGCTTTTCACTTCTACTGGAGCAACTTGTTCTTCAGAGACAGCTACTTTCTTTCTGCTCTTCTTAACTTTAGGTTGTTCTTCAGAAGCAACTACGCTTTCTTCTTTAACTTCAGAAGCTTTAGCTTTTTTCTTAGGTGCTTTTACTTCTGGAGCAGAAGTTTGCTCGGTAGCTTTAGCTTTTTTCGGAGTCGCTTTTTTAGGTTTAGCTTCAGGAGCAACTTCATTTGCTACAGCTTTAGTTTTTGCCTTTTTAGCTTTTGGCTTAGCTTCTTCGCTAGCTGGAGCGTCTTTCTCTGCCACTGTAGCTTTTTCTAAATCTTGCTCAGCTTTTGTAGGTTTAGCTTCAGGAGCTGGTTCATTTGCCACAGCTTTAGTTTTTGTCTTTTTAGCTTTTGGCTTAGTTTCTTTGCTCGCTGGCGCTTTTTTCTCAGCAGCTATAGCTCTTTCTAAATCTTGCTCAGCTTTTGTTGGTTTAGCTGGGCGTTTTTTATCACCGAAAACAATCTCTACAACTTCATCAATTGTTTCAACAGGATAGAACTGAAGCTCATCTTTAATGCTTTGTGGCACTTTATAAAGATCAGGCTCATTTGATTTAGGTAAAACTATGTGTTTAACTCCATTACGGTGTGCTGAGATAACTTTTTCTTTTACTCCACCAATGCGTAACACATCACCGTGTAAAGAAATTTCCCCAGTCATACCAATATCCATTGCAATTGGTTTACCAGTTAATGAAGAGATTAAACAAGTAGTAATCGCAGAACCAGCTGACGGACCGTCTTTACTAATCCCTGCATTAGGGAAGTGAACGTGGAAATCTTTTTTGCTATAGAAATCAGGATCTATACCAAATTGTTCTGCACGTTGACGAATTACGGTAATTGCAGCACGAATACTTTCTTTGATTTGATCACCTAAAGAACCAGTTGCAGAGATTTCTCCCTTACCATTTGGTGTTGCAGCTTCAATAGGTAATACATCACCACCAGCTTGTGTCCATGCTAAACCAGTAATTTGACCAACAAAAGACTTAGCTCTAAATTCAGTTTGTTCCATGTTAGATTCATTAACAACTGGACCTAACACTTTTTGCACTAAGCTTTCATCTACGTCAACCTTGCTGATTTTACTTTCAACAATTTGTTTAATCACGTATCTAATAATACGTTCCATACGACGTTCTAGAGAACGCACCCCAGGTTCATTAGTATAACCGTCAATAATGAAATTAATTACACTGTCTGGGAATGAAATTTCACCTTCTTTAATTGCATTACGTTTAAGAAGTTTTCTTAAAATATGTTGTTTTGCAATTTGGAATTTCTCATCACGTGTATAAGAACCTAAGTCTACAACTTCCATACGGTCTAATAACGCTTGTGGAATGTTGTAACTATTTGCTGTAGCAATGAATAAAACTTTTGATAAGTCGTAATCAATTTCAAGGTAGTTATCCACGAACTTGTTATTTTGCTCAGGATCTAATACCTCTAGTAATGCTGCAGCAGGATCTCCTCTATAGCTTTGTGATAATTTATCAATTTCATCTAATAAGAATAACGGGTTGTTTACTTCTACTTTAGATAAATGATTAATTACTTTACCAGGTTGTGAACCTATGTACGTTCTACGGTGACCACGGATTTCCGCTTCATCAGAAATACCACCTAGAGCCCAACGCGTATATTTACGTCCAGTAGCTTCAGCAATAGATTTACCTAATGAAGTTTTACCCACCCCTGGTGGACCAATTAAACATAAAACTGGAGATTTAGCTACATCAACACGTGATAATACAGCTAGGTACTCTAGCACACGTTCTTTAACATCATCTAGACCAAAGTGATCACGATCAAGTACTTCACGTGCTTTAGTTAAATCAATTTTATTTAATTTGCTACCACGATAAGGAACTTTCAGTAACCATTCAACATAATTTTGTTGCATGTAGTACTCTTGCGAACTACTTGGAATTGAAAGTAATCTATTGATCTCGGTAGTAATTTTCTTGTGAATTTCAGGTAATAAATCAGCTATATCTAATAATTCTAGCTGAGCTAAGAATCTATCTACATCAGACTCTTCAGAATCACCACCATCAGCATTTAACTCTTTACGTAAAGTACGAATTTGCTCATTTAAGTAGTACTTACGTTGTGAAGTTTCCATGTTTTTACGTACAGCTTCTTGTAGCTCTGCGTCGAAGCTATCACGTTTTAATAAAAACTCAAGATGAGCAATCAAGAATACATAACGGGCATATAAGGTTTTTTCTGCCACAAATGCATTGATAATACGACCTGTAAAGCCTAAACGCTGAAGAACAGAATATACTGTAGTTTGATATTGTACTTCAGGATCTGAATTTTCACTAAACTCTAATGCCGCAGAAGTACTGTCCGTTAAGCCTGCTCTTACTAAAGCAAATGCAGCTTGCTTTAATTTTTCTACAGCTTGCTCACGCGCTTTTGGACGCACTGGCTGACCAGTTAGATCTTCTTCAACTTCAGCTTGATCTTTACCTTGATTCTCTAAGTAGGCTTTAAAGTAATCAGTGTACTCATAATTTGCTGAAACTAAAGTAAACTCAAAAGCACCAGTTGCAGTTTCTGCAACAAAACTACTATAGCTTATACTTTTATAATTAATTGTAGTTTCAGCAATAAGCTGAACTTCAAAAGTATGAGCAACTACAGTTGTTTTATCGTTTTCATCAAATTCAGGTGTAATCTTAACAACTTTAGCTAAAAACGCAACATTAGTTAAGATAAATGGAAGAGAATTTATACTCGCCTGGATTTGTCCAAATTTAGTAGGGATATCAGATTTATCACCTACAACAAATAAAACTTCAAGGTTATGATCTGTTTGCCACGCTTTGAAAAAGTTTTCGGCTAATTCATTTGAACTTTCTAAACTAAAGCTTACTGCTTGTTGAGGGTGAGAATATAAATTTTCAAATAAATTTACTCCCGGAATAAAAATAACAGGAGAATTTGCAGAGTAATTATTCTTTATGGTCTGAACCATGAGTGCCTCTCTACTTGAAAGGGTAAGCGAAACCGCTTACTAAAGTGTTATTATTAATACTATTTTTTTCTAGTTCTATATTACCACAAAAACACTTTAAGTTAAGAATAATATAGACAACTTACTACTAGAGTAAGTCAAGCGACATACAAAAAAGAATAAAAAAGGTCTGCATTGGCAGACCTTTTTTCCTTAAAGCAAATTATAGGCTGTTACCTTTGTTATAACGAACTAAGTCAGTATAACCAAATGGTACTTCATTTACTTTAACTAAAGATTTGTATAATTGCGCAATTTTTTGTGCAACAATTTCAGCTCGTGCAGCTTGTAAGAAATTTTGGTTGTTATAAGCTTCACGACGGTATTGTTCAGGTTGCTCAAACATAATTGACACTTCTGCAATATATTCATCTAAATCTTCTTTAGATACTGAAATGCCGTATTCTTGGATATAACGACTTTGAACTAATTCAACTAATAGATTTTCTCTTTCTTCGTTAGTGATAATTTCTTTAGTTGATTCTTCTTTGTTTACTTCTTGAAGAGTTAACTCTACAATTTGATCACGAGTTAAGTTTTTACCTTTCGAAGAATTAATTACATATGCTTCGAAGCGACGGTAAACGTAAAACTCTAAAACATGTTCTGGTAAAGTTACGTCTGAATATAACTCAATTAGTTTTTCATGAACGCGTTTTAAGAAGTAGTTATAAGTGTTTGCTCTAATTTCGCGATCTAGATTTTTCTTAATTTCAGCTTTTAGATCTTCTAAAGTAGCTTTATCACTATTTAAGAATTCTTTAATGAATTTTTGATCAACTTCGCCTAAGTGACGTAATTTAACTGCGTTAACTTTTACTTTAACAGTGTATTCTTTAGCTTCAGTAAAGCTTAACTTAGTTTCAAATTCATCACCTGCTTTACGACCAACAAATTCACCTGAGAACTCAGAAGGGTATTGGTATGAACCTACTACTAAAGAGATATCACCTGTAAATGGTGCAAATTCAATACCATTTTCATCTGTAGTTGTAGCTGTGAATTCAACTAGGTCATCAACTTCAGCAGCTTTATCAGCTAATTCGTAAGTTGAACGTTGTGTACGTAAAGCTAAGATCATCTCTTCTACAGCTTTATCTTCGTCAACTACAGGGTAATCAACTGAAACTTCACTTAAGTCTTTAATTGCAATTTCAGGAGTAACTTCGAAACTTACAATATTTTCCAACTTACTACCATCGTCAACCCACTTAATATCGCGATTGAACACGATTAAGGTAGTTTCTTTTGTTTGTTCTGTATATTCTTCGAAACTTTTAGCTTCGAATTTTCTTAATACTTCAGCTGTAGCTTCTTGTCTGAAATAAGGTTCTGCAATATTAAATGGAACTTTACCTGGACGGAAACCTTGTAGTTTAAATGATTTAGACGCTACTAAATGATTTACTTGAGATTTATACTCAGCGTTAAATTTATTTACATCATAAGTAAATTTAACTTGTCTTACTAAACCATCTTTAGATAAAACTTCAAAACTCATTGAAAAATTCTCTCTAATTAAAAAATTAATATTAATAAATCTTTAGGCATATACGCCTATAGTAATTTTATTTCTCTATATAATTATAGAGACAATTATATATTTTGCAAACTTATTTGCTAAATTATACAATTTAATAAAATAAATAGTTACATAAATGCGATTATATCACTTTCGTAGGTAAAAATATATATTAGTTTTCGCTGTAGCTAAATAAGAATAATTTTTATTTCTGCCCTTAGCTTATGTATAATATACATTAGAAAAAATATTTTTGCTATGCTTTAAAAAAATGACAAACATTTTAGAAACAGATAATATTAATTTAACTACTTTTCGCGTCCCAGTTAAAGCTACTAGTATTTCCGAAGCCCGCTGGCCAAATGAATTTATCCGGGCATATCAAAGAACGCAAGAAAACCAACAAGAGTTAGTAATTCTCGGGCAAGGTAGTAATACCCTGTTTGTTGATGATTTTAACGGTGAAATCGTTGTAAATAAATATACAGGAATTAGTCTAACTTGCAATAAAGACAATTATATTTTAACCGTTAACTCTGGGGTTACAATTGACGAATTAATTCAATACTGTCATCGCTTTAAAATCTATGGCTTAGAAAATCTTGCTTCTATTCCCAGTTCTATAGGCACGGCAGCTATAGGTAATATCGGGGCATATGGCGTTGAATTTGAAAAATTCGTTGATCACGTTATTGTCCTTGATCTAAATACGGGAGAAAAATTTACTCTTAACCATCAACAATTAGAGTTTTCTTACCGTCATTCAATCTTAAAAACAAAATATCAACGTGGTTATGTAGTTCTCACTGTGGTGTTACATATTCCTCGCAAGTATACTCCTGTTTTAACCTATGCTCCTTTAAATAAATTAGACCCTGAAACAGTTACGGCAAAAGAAGTACTGGACTTAGTGGTAGAAACTCGAAAAAGTAAATTACCCGATTACAATCAACAAGGTAATGGGGGAAGCTTTTTTGTTAACCCAATAGTAAGCACTTCTGAATATGAAAATTTAAAAAATGAATTCAATGTTCCAGGGATAATTCTTAATGATCAACAAGTCAAACTAAGTGCTGGTTGGCTAATTGAACACGTAGGTTTAAAAGGCTATACTCAAGGCAATGCTCAAGTATCTCCTAAACATGCTTTAGTGCTAATTAACGCAAATAAAGCTCTTGGACAAGAGATAGCTAGACTTGCTTCATATGTTCGCACCGAGGTTTGGAAAAAATTTGGAGTTAATCTTGTCCCTGAAATTAGATTTATTTCTCACTCAGGTGAGGTTAACGCTACAGAATACTTACAAAAACTTGTATAATAAAAAGGCTTCAGGAACCCCTGAAGCTTTTTTAACAAATTAACCTCTATGTTTATTACTTGTTTTACTAGCTCGCTACAAAATCTTATGGCAGAAAAGTATATTCTTAATTTTACTTTTCTTAAGCTAGCCACTTATGCCCAACAAAATATTAGTTTTACTAATTTAGCAGAAGTTAAAAAGCAAATTCTTGTTGATTTAGAAGAAGAAAAAAATCAATTTGCTAACTACTTGCAAATTTCAGATCTCGAGATTATTAATAGAATTATTTTCCAACTCGAGAGCTGTCCTAAATATGATCAATATTTCAATGATTATATAGTCCCTGGTGATATAAACACTATCGCTGAGGTAGAAGATTTAAACTTAGCTGGCAAGAAAATTGCTCAAGAAAATGTAAAAGCTGTTAATAGTTATAATCTCCCTTACCTAAATAACGTTAGTTCCCCTTATACGTTCTGGACAAATAAGATATATTGTAGTAAAATTTTACTAGGTAAATTTGATTTAGATTATCTTAAACAATTAAATAATTTAAACGAAAATTTAACCCCGAATTCATACCGTCTAATTTTCTTTGCGTTACCTTCAACCAATTTATATATTGAAGAGTATTTGCACACCGAGCAAGGGAATCCGAGACATCTTATCATCATCGCTATGTATCAATATCGTGGGATAGGGAGAAATAATAAAAACTGGCTTTCATTAGCTTTTGCTGATTTAGCTTGTAGTATTATTATCCCTAAAACAGATGTTGCACCTAGTTTGGTTAATACTTTTGCCCTCCATATTGCTAATTGCCTTCATACTGCCCTTGCAGCTTTTCTTAGAAAAATCCAATTTTGGAATAAAGTTGAAGGTGAATTAGAAATAAAATGGCCTAATGATATTTATTTAAATAATCAAAAACTGTCTGGTATATTAATTACTTTAAAAAGTAATAATTTTATTATTGGCTTTGGAATAAATTTCCTTGCCAAAAATAAAAACGTTAAACAAAGTATTGATCAAGCAACAAACTCTATATTAACATCACTTAATAGTGAGGTTATTTCAATCCCCGAAATTGTTACGAATTTACAAGTCCTTAGTTTAAGTTGCTATAAGAAAATTGCAACTAATTTAACTCAGGTTAGTTTTGATAAGAATTACTTTGCAAAACATAGTTATTTTAAACCAAAGGAAAAACTCTTGTTAACGGAAAATAACTCAAGTCGCATTGTAAGCTTTATTGAAGTTGATCAACAAGGTTATTTGCAGTTAGAAGAAGAAAACGGCAACATATCTCAGTACATAGTTCCAAATGTACAAATAAAAAAACTAAGACAATAATAATGCGAGGTACCTAGTTCTAGGTACCTCTTCTTTTTTGTCTTTATTTTTTGAGGTAAAAAAAGTAAGACTTTGTAAGCCTTACTTTGATATTAGCTAAATTAATTGCAGTTATAAAAAGTAAATGGCAACATATTCCATCATATAGTTGCAAATGTACAAATTAAAAGGATCAGGCAATGCTAAGGCAATAATACAAGGACCTAGTTATAAACTCCTCTTCTTTTTTTTGTCTTTACTTTTTTTTTGAGACAAAAAAAAGTAAGGCTTTGTAAGCCTTACTTTTGATGTTAGCTAAAAAGATGTCGAAATTAAAGAGAGACATCTTTAAAAAAGAATGGTGCCGTTTATCGGAATCGAACTGATGACCTACTGATTACAAGTCAGTTGCTCTACCTACTGAGCTAAAACGGCATAAGAAAAAAGAATGGTGCCGTCTATCGGAATCGAACTGATGACCTACTGATTACAAGTCAGTTGCTCTACCTACTGAGCTAAGACGGCATAAGGAAAAAATGGTGGAGAGGGAAGGATTCGAACCTTCGAAGACTGAGTCAGCGGATTTACAATCCGATCCCTTTGGCCACTCGGGAACCTCTCCAAGATAATGGTGCCGTCTATCGGAATCGAACTGATGACCTACTGATTACAAGTCAGTTGCTCTACCTACTGAGCTAAGACGGCATATCTTTTAAGTGGTGCTGATAGCGGGAATTGAACCCGCGACCTCACCCTTACCAAGGGTGTGCTCTACCATCTGAGCTATATCAACACATTTTACAATCAAAAAAAATGGAGCAGGCAGCGGGAATCGAACCCGCATCATCAGCTTGGAAGGCTGAGGTAATAGCCATTATACGATGCCTGCTTAAATAGGATGGTGGAGAGGGAAGGATTCGAACCTTCGAAGACTGAGTCAGCGGATTTACAATCCGATCCCTTTGGCCACTCGGGAACCTCTCCACATTATTAAATCTTGCTGCAGTTAGAAAGTTTTATTTCTTTTTTTTCTTTTCTTTCTTAACTCAACGAAGACTATTATAGACCAGCTAAGTTCTTAATGCAAGAGGTTTTTGAAAAAAATAATTAACTTTTTCCTTAATTCTTTGTTTTTTCGATACCATTTTTTGTCATTTTTTCTTAAATAAAATAGCCAATTTCTCGCTTTAAACGCAAAAAATACTATTTTTTTCTTAAATAAATTTATTATTTTATTTTTTATCTTTGGTATACGTGATAAAATAGACGCGTTTTTTAAATTTATATTCTATTTTTATACGTCCAATTCGATTGGACCATTTGTATGAACACTCATTTTCACAGTTTTTTAAATAAAGAATTCATTAATTTGGATCAAACGCAATGGTCTGAATTAAAAAATGATGTAAATCTACAAATTTCTCCTGCGCAAATCGAACCCTTATTAGGTTTTAATGAAAAATTGTTAAATACCCAACAGCTTGAAGATTCATACGCACCTTTAGTGCGTTTATTAGATTTACAAATCCAAGCATTTCAACAGCAAAGAAATGTTTTACCAGAATTTTTAAATCAGGCTTCAGTTATGCCACCTTTTATTATAGGTGTAACTGGATCAGTATCTGTAGGCAAAAGCACCTTCTCTCGTATCTTAAAAAGAGTACTAGAGGTCTACTATCCTGGTTTTACCGTACAGATTTTAAATACAGATGGCTTTATCTATCCTCTTTCTTATTTACAAGAAAATAACTTATTAGCAAGAAAAGGATTCCCTGAAAGTTATGATGTAGAACACTTAGTTAATATTTTATCTTTAATTAAGTCTAATCAAAAAGCACAAGCACCTGTATATAACCACATCACTTATGACCGTGACTCTACGCTTTTAGACATTAATCAGCCTAATATTCTTATTCTAGAAGGCTTAAATGTTCTGCAATTAAATGAGCGCGAAAACACTTTAAAATCACCTCTTGATTTTATTGATTTTGCTATTTATTTAGATGCTTCTAATGAACTTCTCGAAAAATGGTATATAAAGCGATTTAAAAGCTTTAGAAATAATTCATTTAAAAACGAAAAGTCCTATTTTAAGCGTTATGCCGATTTAAGTGATGAAGAAGCAGAGAACAAAGCTAAGCAAATTTGGCACTCAATTAATGCCAAAAACTATGTAGAAAACGTAGAACCAACTAAAAGTAGAGCTAACCTCATAATTACTAAAGGCAGTAATCATGAATTTATTAGTTTTGCATTAAGATAATTATGGCTATTAGCATTTTTACTCAAGTTATTAAATCTAGCGATTTTAGCCAATTTTGGCAAGAACTACAGGAAAAATTTGTTGGTTTACCTGATTACAGTTCCCTACCTCGGACTACTTTAGGGAGACCATATTTAGCAAAACATTATCCTTATGGTAAACAATGGTTAATAGATTTTAATATTTCTAATAGCTCATCTTATACTTTTATTGGCTTAGTTATTAGTGATAGTTTTTTACCCTATAGAGAACAAGTATTTTATATTGGCGTAGACCTAGAAAAAGATTTTACTCTATCAGAAAAAGCCTTTACACGTCGTATACTAAGCCCTCTTAATAAAGCTGACTATATTGATTCTCCACATGCACGGGCTTTAGAATGGGTTAGTAAAGAGGCCATAATAAAAAGTTTTTCTCTGAGTATATTCTCAGGCAATAAAATCTCTTTCCATAAGGATTACATTGCTTTAAACGATTCTATGTTTAATCTCCAAAGTGAGGATAATTTTCTCTTAACCCTAAGCAATTGGCAAGGTTTTATTCTTGGACTTTGCCTAATTAATCTACCTAGCTTTCCAACATCTATATCCTTCAATCAAGATCCTTTAGCTATAATGCCTAACACTACTCACTATCAAGGCATTTACAAGGATTCGGCTCCTCTTCTTTTTTCAAGAATAAAAAAAGCAACCTAAGCGTATAGCTAGGTTGCTTTTTTATTATTGCTTAACCACCGAAGTCATCTAAAAGAATATTATCTTTTTCAACCCCAAGGTTAATTAACATATCGATAACAGCTTTGGTCATCATTGGCGGTCCACACATGTAGTATTCACAATCTTCTGGAGCTTCATGATCTTTAAGATAGTTTTCATAAAGCACATTGTGAATAAATCCAGTATAGCCAGTCCAATTATCCTCTGGTTGTGGATCAGATAAAGCTACATACCAATTAAAGTTTTCATTCTCTTTTGCTAGATCATCAAAATCTTGCACGTAGAACATTTCTCTTAGAGAACGAGCACCGTACCAGTATGACATTTTACGTTTTGTATGCACACGTTTTAATTGATCAAAAATTTGTGAACGTAAAGGAGCCATACCAGCACCACCACCCACAAATACCATTTCTGCATTAGTCTCTTTAACAAAGAAGTGACCAAATGGACCTGAAATAGTAACCTTGTCTCCTTTTTTCAGAGACCAGATATATGAAGACATTTTACCTGGTGGTAAAGAGAGGTCTTTAGGTGGAGGAGTTGCAATACGTACATTTAGTTTGATAATTCCTTTTTCTCCAGGGTAGTTAGCCATAGAGTAAGCACGAGTAATATGCTCATCTACAGTTGATACACAGCTAAAGAAATTGAATCTGTCCCAATCAGCACGGTATTTTTCTGGAATATCAAAATCAGCATATTTTACTGTATGTGGATCTGCTTCAATTTGAATATAACCACCTGCACGGAAAGGTACTTCTTCACCTTCAGGAATTTTAAGAACTAATTCTTTAATGAAAGTAGCAACGTTATCATTTGAAATAACTTCACACTCCCATTTTTTCACGCCAAAGATTTCTTGTGGTAACTCTAAGTCTAAGTCATTTTTTACGTTAACTTGACATGCAAGACGATACCCTTCTTTAGCTTGTAATTTAGAAATGTGAGCTTCTTCAGTTGGTAATAATTCCCCACCACCTGATTTTATGATAACTTTACATTGGCCACATGAGCCGCCACCACCACATGCACTTGATACGAAAATACCATGAGAAGCTAAAGCTCCTAATAATTTACCCCCACGTGATACTTGTTTATCTAAGGAAGGATCATTATTAATATGAAGTGTTACATCTCCTTGTTGTACTAAGTATTTTTGTGCAATTAGGATTAGAGCCACTAAGAATAAGGAAATTAAAGTAAGAACTATAATTCCTAATAAAATGATATTACTAGCCATTTGTTCCCTCTCCTAACTACAGTTTAATACCAGAGAAGATCATGAATGATAAGGCCATAATACCTGCGGTAATGAAGATAATCCCAATTCCACGTAAACCGATTGGAATATCACTATACTTCATTTTTCCACGTAAGCCCGCAAGTAGTACGATCGCTAACATCCAGCCTAAACCAGAACCTAAACTAAATACAACACTTTCTGCAAAGTCATAGCTTCTTTGCACCATGAATTGTACACCACCGAAAATCGCACAGTGAACGGCAATTAATGGAAGGTATACCCCTAAAGCATTATAAAGTGAAGGTAAGAACTTATCTAATACTAATTCAAGAATTTGTACTAGGGCAGCAATAATACCGATAAATACGATATAGCTAATAAAACTTAAGTCTACGCCTTCAATTAGTGCACTAGGACGTAGAATGTAGTAATAAACTAAGTAAGAACTAGGAACCGCAAGAACAAGAACTACAGTTACTGCAATACCTAGACTAACTGATGTAGATACTTTCTTAGATACGGCTAAAAAGGTACACATACCTAGAAAGAAGGTTAACGCCATGTTTTGAATAAAAATGGAGTTAACAAATAGCGATAAGTAATGAGATAACATGCATTCTCCTATTCTTCACGTAAACTTGGGTTAAGTTGACGCGCTAGCCAAATTAATAAACCAATAATAAAGAATGCAGAAGGTGCTAATAATAGTAAACCGTTAGGTACATACCAACCCCCGTTATTAACTGTTTGGAGGAGAGTAAAACCAAAGATACTACCAGAACCAAGGAACTCACGTACAGTCGCTACAATAACTAAGATTACTGCATAACCTAAACCGTTAGCTAAACCATCAACAAATGAAGCAACTGGTGGTTCTTTCATAGCAAAGGCTTCTGCCCTTCCCATCACAATACAGTTAGTGATAATTAGACTCACGTAAACTGATAATTGTTTTGATAGGTCGTAGGCATATGCACGTAGAATCTGATCTACAAGAATTACGAACGTAGCGATAATTACTAACTGAATAATAATACGCACGTTATTTGGAATATAGTTTCTTAACAGTGAAATAAAATAACTTGAAAACGCAGTTACTAAGGCTACCGAGATACCCATGATAAATGCAGTTTGTAGTTGCACTGTTACCGCTAACGCAGAACAAATACCAAGTACTTGAATAGCAATTGGGTTGTCATTCACAAACGGCGTGAGAAACACTTCTTTTAAATTAGGTTTATTATTGTCCGCCATTTAGATTTACCTCCCCTGTTCTAACTTTTTCAAGGAATTTAGCGTAACCGTAATCACTTAACCAGAAATGTAATTGAGCAGCAACCCCATTAGATGTTAAAGTTGCACCAGTTAATGCGTTAACTTGGTAATCTTGCTCAGCAGGTGAAATGATTTTCACTAGGTTAATCTTAGGATCAGAAGGATTACCATTATTACCGTTTAGATCATAGATTTTCTTCCCTACAAACTGAGCGGTAAATCTTGGGTTATCAACCTCACCACCTAAACCAGGAGTTTCCCCGTGCTGGTAATAGGTAATTCCTGTAATTGTATTGGCATCCTTAGCATCAACGGCTAAAAAACCGTACATTACCGACCATAGACCATTACCATAGAAAGGTAAGATAATCTTGTCGATAGCACCTGTTTGCTCATTTTTTACAAGATAGATTTTTAAAACATTAGCAACTTTATTATTTTTTAAGCCCGCAATATTTGCTGAAGCTGGAATATCACCAACATAACTATCAAATTTTGATAACACTAATAAATTATCATAATCTGCTTTTACATCTTCAGGTGGATTAATAAAGTTACCTGTTAATCTGTCAACATATCTCACATCAATATCTTTAGTGAAAATTTGTTGAAGAGTAGGTTCGGTAAATTCAATATCACTTACTTTTAAAACAAAGCGTTGTGTATTGGCAGCAATTTGTTCATTTTGTTTATTTGCTAAACCCGTTGCAGCGGCTGCTACTATAAACGCACAAACAATTGATACTAAAGCAACAAACCCAGAAACGTATAAAGTTGAGTTTTTATTTAATGCCATATTATCTTGCTCTCCTACGTTTAATACTGCGTTGAACTACAATATAGTCAATTATAGGTGCAAATAAGTTTGCAAATAGAATTGCTAACATCATACCTTCAGGGAATGCAGGGTTAACTACACGAATTAACACAACAAACACCCCGATTAGGAAGCCGTACCACCATTTACCTTTTTCTGTAAATGAAGCTGACACTGGATCTGTTGCCATGAATAGTGTACCTATCATCCAACCACCAAGTACCATATGCCACCAGAAAGGTAAACCGAATAACTCTGGGTTTGAAGTATATGGAGCAATTGCATTAAAGAATAAGCTCATTACAATTGTACCAACGCTTACCCCTACGACAATACGCCAAGAAGCAATTCTTGCAAATAGAAGTACTAAACCACCAATAATAAGTGCTAGTTTAGATACTTCACCTATTGTTCCAGGCATGTAACCAATAAAGGCATCAAACCAAGTTAAACTCTTACCAAGTACTTCTTGAGCTTGTTCAACTGCTAATTGACCAAGTGGAGTAGCACCAGAGAAGGCATCTACATTTGACGCACCTGTATCACGAATTGCACTGAGAACATTTGAGGTCGAAGCCGTATACCAAACGCTATCACCTGTAATTTGTGATGGGTAAGAGAAGAAGATAAATGCACGACCCGCTAACGCCGGGTTTACAAGGTTTTTACCTGTACCACCGAAAATTTCTTTAGCAATAACTACCCCGAAGGTAATACCTAGAGCTGCTTGCCAAAGAGGAATTGTTGGTGGAAGAATTAACGAGAATAAAATAGATGTAACGAAGAAACCTTCATTTACTTCATGTTTACGAATTGAAGCAAATAAAACTTCCCAGAAACCACCTACCGCAAACACTGTTATATAAACAGGAACCCAGAATGAGAAACCAATTAGCATTTTACTGAACCAGCCTGCAGTAGCTGGATCAAAATTTGCGCCAAAGAAAGCAGCTAATTGATAATGCCAATCAGAACTAATAATCTCGCCTAGGTGTTCAGTTGTCACTCCTGCAAGGGCAAAAGATTCTAAAGTTAGGTTACCAACATTCCATGCCCCGAAAAACGCAGCAGGGAATAGAGCTAACCAAACAGTGGTCATAATACGTTTTAAGTCAATTACATCACGAACGTGAATACGACCTGAAGTTACACTTTTTGGAGTATAGAAAATTGTATATACCGCTTCAAAAAGGGCATACCATTTTTCATATTTACCACCAGGGAGAAAAGAAGGTTCTAATTTATCAAATAACTTTTTTAAGCCCATAGAATTTACTATCCCTCTTTCTCAATTTTATTTAAAGCTTGTCGTAAATATAAAGCATAGTCATATTTACCTTGACAAACGAAAGAACATAATGCTATATCTTCTTCAGCTAGTTCTAGAACCCCTAGATCTTGAGCTGAATCCGTATCACCAGAAATAATATCTCTTAATAATAAAGTTGGATAAATATCTAGTGGCATAACTCTTTCATATAAACCAATTGGTACCATTCCACGACTAGAACCATTTGTACTTGTAGTTAATGGTAGGTCTTTTTTACCAAAGAAGTTTAAACGAGATAGAGAGAATTTTTTCGGTTGCGGAGCAAACCAGCCAATAAACTCTTGCTTATAACCTTCTTCAAGAACAGTTAATTGTAAATCATACTGTCCAAGGTAACCAAACACATCAGCAGCTTTAACTCCATCTAATGCAGAACCGGAAACAATACGATTTGTACCTTCTTTTAATTTATTAAATGTAACATCTAATACTGAAGCGCCATAAGGAACTCTATATAAAGTTGGTGCATTAACTTGAGGACCGCTTAATGCAATAACTTTTGTCCCATCTAAATAACCATTAGCAAAAAGTTTACCAATAGATATTACATCTTGATAATTTAGGTGGTAAGCCACTTTTGTTAAAGACACAGGCGATAAAAAGTGAATATGTGTCCCTACTAATCCAGCTGGGTGTACCCCTTTAAATTGTTCGTATGTAAAACCTGGAACTTTATTGAGGCTAAAGTTAGGTCCACCTACAACAAATTTATTTGGTACTTGAGCAAAAATCTCAGCTAATACTTCTAAACCAAAATTGAAGTATTTTGCTTGATCTTTTAAAACTACATCTGGATCTGCATGACCAGGGTTAGTATCATGAGCATTCACAAAAAGTGCATTAGGTGTAAAGTCTGGATCAGCTAAGTTATTAAACGGACGAGTTCTTAAACTTACCCATAAACCTGATTTTAGTAATTGCTCTTTTAACTCTTCAGATTTACCTTTTAATTGCTCTGAAGTATAACTAGTGAAGCTAACTCCATTATCATCTGAATTTTTATCGACATCAATCACTAGGGATTGAAATACACGACGTTCTCCACGATTAATTACTTTTACTGTACCATTAACAGGTGACGTAAATGCAATAGAAGGATATTTTTTATCAGTTAAAATAACTTCACCTTTTTTTACATGGTCACCTTCACGTACCTTTACTGTAGGTTTTAAATTGTTAAATGATGAACCTACAACTGCAACTTCATTAACCGTAACATCATTATGAATTACTTGATCTGGATTTCCTGCTAGTGGTAAATCCAAACCTTTTTTAATAGTAATCATAGTTACCCTCACTTAATAAACAGATCTGTTGCTAAAATCTGCTTAACATTTTCTACTCTATTTTTTTATTTACTTTTAACAGCTATGCAAATATTAGTTAAAAGTAATTTATCGTAATTTTTTTCATTAAATCACGCACTTTTATTATACAACATCAACGGCAAAATCATATATCAGCCCCCGAAACGGGCAAGGAAAATCCTTGGTAAATGTTAATTGTTCACAGCTTCAAAAATGAATAAAATTAAGTCCTACTTTCTCTTAAATGCGTCTTAAAAAAGATTACAGCATTTATATAGAAAATATCCATAATAATCAATAACTTAACTTTACATACTGTTAGTTTTTGTATAATATTGCTAATACTATATAATTTGCTTTTTGTCAATAAAGAAAAAATCTAATTTTTTCTCAAAATTTTTTCAAAAAAAATATGCTAATTTTTAAAACTATTTTACTAGTTTTAAAAATTAGCATA
>NZ_NRJH01000021.1 GCF_003585925.1 Psittacicella melopsittaci | reverse complement strand
GAGGGATTATTCAGTTACGGTCCAGCAGCAGAGGCCGCAGAACGTGCAGACGCTAAAACTGGTGGCAATGCTCGTGACGTAATAGGTGATACCACCAACCCATTAGCAGGTAGCCCAGATAGCTACGCAACTGGTGACGGTCTAACTCGTGAAATAGTATTCACTACTGACAATATCGAAGAAGGTAATACACCAAACGATAAGATCGGTGATTTAGATACAACTAAATACAATGATCCAGACAAAGTTTACTACGCAAATGGTGAGGGATTATTCAGTTACGGTCCAGCTGCAGACGCAGCTGAACGTGCAGACGCTCAAACAGGTGGCAATGCTCGTGATGTAATAGGTGATACAACTAACCCATTAGCAGGTAGTCCAGATAGCTATGCAACTGGAGAAGGTCTAACTCGTGAAATTGTATTCACTACTGACAATATTGAAAAAGGAAATACCCCTAACGACAAGATTGGCGATTTAGATACAACTAAATACAATGATCCAGACAAAGTGTACTACGCAAATGGTGAAGGTCTCTTTGCCTACGGACCAGCAGCTGATGCAGCTGAACGTGCAGACGAGCAAACAGGTGGTAACGCACGTGATGTAATTGGTGATACAACTAACCCATTAGCAGGTAGTCCAGATAGCTATGCAACTGGCGAAGGTCTAACTCGTGAAATTGTATTCACCACAGACAATATTGAAAAAGGTAATACACCAAACGACAAGATCGGTGATTTAGATACAACTAAATACAATGATCCAGACAAAGTGTACTATGCAAATGGTGAAGGTCTCTTTGCATACGGACCAGCAGCAGACGCCGCAGAACGTGCAGACGCTCAAACAGGTGGCAATGCTCGTGACGTAATCGGAGATACAACTAACCCATTAGCAGGTAGTCCAGATAGCTATGCAACTGGTGATGGTCTAACTCGTGAAATTGTATTCACTACCGACAATATTGAAAAAGGTAATACTCCAAATGATAAGATCGGTGATTTAGATACAACTAAATACAATGATCCAGACAAAGTTTACTATGCAAATGGTGAGGGATTATTCAGTTACGGACCAGCAGCAGAGGCAGCAGAACGTGCAGATGCTCAAACTGGCGGTAACGCTCGTGACGTAATCGGAGATACCACTAACCCATTAGCTGGTAGCCCAGATAGCTATGCAACTGGTGATGGTCTAACTCGTGAAATTGTATTTACCACTGACAATATTGAAAAAGGAAATACACCAAACGATAAGATCGGTGATTTAGATACAACTAAATACAATGATCCAGACAAAGTTTACTATGCAAATGGTGAAGGTCTCTTTGCCTATGGTCCAGCAGCAGAGGCAGCAGAACGTGCAGACGCTCAAACAGGAGGCAATGCTCGTGATGTAATTGGAGATACAACTAATCCATTAGCTGGTAGCCCTGATAGCTATGCAACTGGTGAAGGTCTAACTCGTGAAATTGTATTTACTACTGACAATATTGAAAAAGGAAATACACCAAACGACCAGATCGGCGATTTAGATACTTCTAAATACAATGATCCAGACAAAGTTTACTACGCAAATGGTGAAGGTGTATACCAATGGAACAGCGGAGCACAAACCGATAATCCAAATGTTGCATTCCTTCCAGGTTACACAAGTGGTGATTCTTTAGTACAACATGAAGGTAAAGTTGTAGGTGATGGTCTATACGTATGGAACTCAGGTGCTGAAACTGAAAATCCAAACGTTGCATATGTGGACGGATATAAATCTGGCACAGGTGTATACCAATGGAATAGCGGTGCAAACACTGAAAATCCATTAGTTGGAACCAAAGGATCTTACTTCCATTTAGAAGCTTTATTCTTAGATGACAGAGTTACTACTCCAAGCGTTAACTTAGACGCTGAAGGTAAATACAATGACTGGTTATTTGATGATAACCTCAATGATATTAATGAAGCTAAACGTGACGCTGGTCGTGACTTTGCTCCAAGAATTATTGCAAGTTCTGATTTAGATTTTGATATCGACGGAACCATATCTATTGCCGCTAATGATAGTAATTTAGAAAACTATCTCAAAGGCTTTGGATTCTCATTACAAACTTGTGCTGTTCTAAATACAGGTTCATTATCAGGTCGAATTGATCTAGATGATGACGCACAAGCTGACTTAACTCGCTTATGTGCATATCTAAACAACCAAATTCGTAAAAAAGGTGAAATCCCTAATGTAATTCCTATCGATGTTCTACCTGCAGAGGTTGTTGCCAAAGTTCAACTTGAACGTAATAACAATCGTTATACTGCAGATATCGGAACTGTAGCTAGTACAGATAAATAATTAGTTAAATAGCTAATAATTTCCCCCTCTCTAGTTTTAGAGAGGGGGATTTTTTTATTTGGTGCAAAACTTAGAAGAAAATTTAGAACTAACCCTGTGAATATCGTACTTAAAATACAATAACAGCAATTTAAAGTCAAGTATTAATCTTTTTATAACTATAGCTTTTTTTTATAATTTATAAAACTTTTTACAAAAGTTATTGTCTAAGCATTAGCAAATTTAAAGAATATGAATTCTATGCCATAACATATTCTTTGTATTAATTAGTATTTCTATCATTAAAAAAAACGGGTAAAAATAAAACTTCAATTATTTAATTTAAGTTATATACGCGAACTTATTTATCTTGACTAGAAGTTGGGATGATAAGTTCGACCTATTTGGGACATAGAAAAAGAAGTTTTATTAATAAGAAAATAACAGATGAATAAAATTTACAATTTAAAATATAGCAAAGCGAAAAAACAACTAGTAGTAGTTTCTGAATTAGAAACTAATGCTGATGTTGGTGCTAACTCTACCGCTAATGGTGAAAAAGTGGTTAAATCTCCTAAAATTGGAGAAGGTCACTTATCATTAAGTCCACTTGCAAAAAATACGGTATTAGCTGGTTTAACTGCTGGTTTAACTGTAGCAGCTACTTCTTCTGCGCAAGCAGACGCTGCACGTACAGGAATGGACGTAGTTTCAGGTACTGTTAATGTTATTACTAATGGTGCGATTACAGAAATTACTAACTCTGCAAACGCTATTATTAACTGGCAAAAATTTAACATTAATGAAGGTGAGATTGTTAAATTTATCCAACAATCATCAGATTCAGCAGTACTAAACCGTGTCCTAGGTGGACAAATTTCACAAATTTTAGGTACTTTACAATCTAACGGTAAAGTATTTATTGTAAACCCAGCTGGTATTGTTTTTGGGGCAAATTCTACTGTTGATGTATCTTCTTTAGTTGCATCTACATTAGATATTACAAACGAAGATTTCTTAAAAGGTAACTACGTATTTAACCAAGATAAAGATAAAGCTATTGCGCAAATTCTTTCTCAAGGTGTTATTAAAGTAAATGACGATGGTACCTTAGCTTTAGTTGGTGGACAAGTAGTAAATACTGGTGTTCTACAAGCTAAAAATGGCTCAGTTTACTTATTAGCTGGTCAATCAATTACAATTCAAGATTTAGATAACCCATTAATTTCATATAAAGTAACTGCAGAAAACAAAGCAGTTAACTTAGGGGAAATTGTATCTAAACGAGCTACTTTATTAGCAAACAAAGTTGCTCATGGTTATACTTCAAACAGCGAATTTGCTGATATTATGTCTAACTATGCGACCTCAGCAACTAATGCAAAAATTAATGCTAATGGAGAAATCGTTTTATACGGTGCTTCAGTATCTGACGAAGTACAAACTACAGCTCAAACTAATGCACAAGTTTCTGGGCTTAAAAACTCTAAAGTAGTTGTTAATGGAACTTTAAATGCCTCTAATGCTTCGGCTAAAGGTGGTCAAATTACAGTTCTAGGTGATAGTATTGATCTTGAAGCTAATGCAACTTTAAATGCTTCAGGTAATCAAGGTGGTAACATTGTTATCGGTGGTGACAACTATGGTAATGGTACAATCAAATTAGCTAACACTACTAATGTTGCTGCTGGTGCTGAAATTAATGTATCAGGTGTTAAAGGCGATGCAGGTAATATTACTTTATGGGGTGATACTGCAGATGTTAACGGTAACTTCTTAGCTACATCTGTTTTAGGGAACGGTGGTTTCATTGAAACTTCTGGTAAAACAGTAGAGTTAAACAGTTCTACAATTGTAAATACAACTTCAGTGTATGGCCAAACAGGTAACTGGTTAGTTGACCCAACTAACATGTGTGTTTATAACAGTTCTGCAAGTACTAGTGGCTTTACATGTGGAGTTAGATACTTAGACGCAGACATTAGTAACTGGTTAAATAGAACCTATATGACCTTCTATACAGATGGTGATATCTATTTATTAAATGCAAACATTACTATTTCTAGCAACAATGCGTTAACCATCTATACTACTGGTGGTTCATACTACATTTACAATTCAACAATTACCGCAACTAAGAGCGTTGTAACTTTAACAGCATTACAAGGCTTTACAATGCAGAACTCAACTATTAACGCATTAACTTACGTTATTGGTTCTGCCGATGAAAACCCGTATAACAACGGTGTTTACTCATTTGACGTTACAATTAACAACTCAACGTTAAATGCTTATAGTACATCAGGTACAAGTTTTATTCGTTCGAATACTAAAGGTAACTTTACTATTTCGAATACGACAATTAACTCGACTAATTCAGCAGTTCAGTTTAAATACAATAGTAACCTTACAATCAATAATACAAATGTAAGTACTAAACAACTAACTGCTTTATCAGCAGGTAACTATGCTACAACGACTACATTAAATAACAGTAACTTTAATGTGTCACAAAACTGGACAATGGACCAAGCTAACACTTCATTAGTAGTGCAAAACTCTAATCTAAGTGGTAATGGTACATATACTTTCAATGTAGCTGATGTAACAGTTAACAATACAACAAGTAACGCTTCTGGTATTACTTATATTGCTAACTCAGGTGATGTAGAAGTTTCTAACTCTGACCTTTCATCAAATACAACAGCAAGCTTTATTTCGAAAAAAGGTGACGTTGAGTTCACTAACACTACTTTAAATATTGCTTCAGGTAACTTAACAGTTTCTGCTGGTAACAATACTACTCTTGATAAAAATAATGTAACTTTAAACATTAATACAAGTGCAAACGTTACAGTACAAGCAAATAATACGGCAACGATTCAAGATGTAGATATTGATGCGAATAACATTAATGTTAGTGGTGGTAATGTAACAGTTTCTAATACAACATTAAAAGCAACTAATGATGTAAATGTTAATTCTACAGTTAAAACTAATGTAACTAATGCTACTTTAAATGCAACTAATGTTGCAGTTTCTGGAGAAGGTGAAATTTCAATTGTAGATGCGCATTTAGAAGCAACAAACAATATTACCGTAAACTCTACTAACTCTACTGTTTACACACAAAATTCAACATATGATGCAGATAACTCTGTAATCATTGTGGCACAAAATAACGTTACTTTAGATAACCACACATTTGTTAATGCTTCAAATACTGCTGAAATCTCTTCTGCAAATGGTAGCACTAAAGTTGAAGGTACTAATGTAACAGCAGGTAATGTTGTTTTATCTGCAAATGAAAACTTAACTGTACATAACTCAAACATCTCAGGTGCTAAATCAATTAGCTTAAACTCAAATAACTCAGATGTTAATTTAACTGATGCTGCTTATGCAACAGGTGATGATTCATCATTTGTGGTAACAGCAGGTGGTAATGCTACAGTTGATGCAAATACAGCTAACTACTCATTTGGTAATGGTACTAACTTAACTGTATCTGCAAAAGGTAACACTACAGTTACTAACCTAGAGGTAAATACAAATAATGTTAACCTTTCAGGTGCGAATGTAACTGCATCTAACAATACATTTAACGGTACAGGTGAGTTTGTTGTAAATGCAACTAATAATGCAACTTTAGTTGATACTAATGTTAACGCTTCAAATGCTTCGGTAGTTGCAGGTAATGATTTAGCTTTAAACAACACTAAAGTTAACTCTACATCTGACATTACAGTTGAAGCTGGTAACAACGTAGCATTAAACAACGGTACAATTTTAACTGCAGATGCTAATGCAACTGTTAAAGCAGAAAACGGTTCAGCTACAGTTGAAGGTTCTAACATTACTGCAGGTAATGTAGCTTTAACTGCTAATGAAACTTTAACAGTTAATAACTCAAACATCTCTGGTACTAAATCAATTAGCTTAAATTCAAACAACTCTGATGTTAATTTAACTAATGCTTCTTATGCAACAGGTGATGATTCATCATTTGTGGTGACTGCAGGTGGTAATGCTACAGTTGATGCAAATACAGCGAACTATTCATTTGGTAATGGTACTAACTTAACTGTTAAAGCGGGGAACAACGCTGAAGTTTCTAACTTTGATTACAATGTAGGTAACGTAACTTTAGAAGGTAACAATGTTACTTCAACAAACAATACGTTCAATGCTTCAGGTGAATTCAAAGTTAATGCAACTAATGATGCGACTTTAGTTGATACTAATGTTAACGCTTCAAATGCTTCAGTAGTAGCAGGTAATGATGTAGCTTTAAACAACACTAAAGTTAACTCTACATCTGACATTACAGTTGAAGCTGGTAATAATGTTGCATTAAACAACGGTACAATTTTAACTGCAGATGCTAACGCAACTGTTAAAGCAGAAAATGGTTCTGCTACAGTTGAAGGTACTAACATTACTGCTGGTAACGTAGCTTTAACTGCTAACGAAACCTTAACAGTTAACAACTCAAATATCTCTGGTACTAAAGGCATTAGCCTTAACTCTAATACTTCTGACGTTAACTTAACAAGCAGTGCTTTAGCAACTGGTACAGATGCTAACTTCACAGTAACAGCTGGCGGTAACGCTACAGTTAATGCTTCAGGTGTTTCATTAGGTGACGGTACTAACTTAACTGTTAAAGCAGGTAACAATGCTGAAGTTTCTAACTTTGATTACAATGCAGGTAACGTAACTTTAGAAGGTAACAATGTTACTTCAACAAACAATACGTTCAATACTTCAGGTGAATTCAAAGTTAATGCAACTAATAATGCAACTTTAGTTGATACTAATGTTAACGCTTCAAATGCTTCAGTAGTAGCAAGTAATGATGTAACTTTAAACAACACTAAAGTTAACTCAACATCTGACATTACAGTTGAAGCTGGTAACAATGTAGCCTTAAACAACGGTACAATTTTAACTGCAGATGCTAATGCAACTGTTAAAGCAGAAAATGGTTCTGCTACAGTTGAAGGTACTAACATTACTGCAGGTAACGTTGCTTTAACTGCTAATGAAACTTTAACAGTAAACAACTCAAATATCTCTGGTACTAATGGAATTAGCTTAAATTCTACTAATGGTACAGTTGATGTAAATGCTTCAAACCTTGCTGCTGCAGAAGGTAATGTTTCTATTGCAAGTAAAGAAGGTACTAACTTAAATAACGGTACTAACATTTCTGCATTAGGTGATGTTAACTTAACTTCTTCTAATGGTTCAGTAAATGCAATTGGTACTAATGTAACTTCTACTGCAGGTAATGTAAACCTAACAGCAAGTGAAGATGTTACTGTAGAAAATTCTAACATCTCAGGTCAACAAGGTATTCACTTAAATGCTACAAACGGTTCACTAACTGTTGGTGGTTCACTATTAAATACTACAGGTAACTTATCATTTAACTCAGGTAAAGATATTACCTTAAATGATTTAGACCTAAATGTTACAAACTTTACTATTGATGCTAAAGGTAACGCTTCTTTAGGTAATACAAGCGTAGAAGCAACTGATGTAAATGTTTCAGGTAAAAATGTAAACATTACTAATGGTACTGTATTAAACGGTTCTAACAGTGCGGTTGTAACAGCTAAAGAAGGTTCAGTAGTTGTTACTGATAGTAACATTACAACTAACGGTGCTGCTGTAATTAACGCTACAGAAAATGTAACAATTGAAAACTCTAATATCTCAGGTGATAAAGGTGTAACAATTGATGCAAATGACACTGTAAATGTAAACGCTACAAATGTTACAGCTGAAAATGGTTCAGTGAGCATTTCTGGTGACCAAGGTGCTAACTTAGGTAACGGTACTAACGTAACTGCTTCTGATAATGTAACTATTGATTCTGCTAACGGTTCAGTAAACGTAACTGGTTCTAACGTAACAGCAGAAAACGGTACAGTTAACATCACAGCTAAAGAAAATACTACTATCGAGAATAGTAATATCTCTGGTAACACTGGTGTAAACGTTGATGCTGAAAACGGCACTACAACTGTTAATGCAACTAACGTTACAAGCGAAAACGGTTCTGTAAATGTAACAGGTAACCAAGGTGTTAATATCGGTAACGGTACAAACATTACAGCTGCAGATAACGTAACAGTTGACTCAGCTAACGGTTCAGTAAACGTAACTGGTTCAAACGTAACAGCAGAAAACGGTACAGTTAACATCACAGCTAAAGAAAATACTACTATCGAGAATAGTAATATTTCAGGTAACACTGGTGTAAACGTTGATGCGGAAAATGGTACAACTAACGTTAACGCTACAAACGTAACTGTAGAAAATGGTTCTGTTAACATTACTGGTAACCAAGGTGCGAACCTAGGTAACGGTACTAATGTAACTGCTTCTGACAATGTAACAGTTGACTCAGTTAACGGTTCAGTAAACGTAACTGGTTCTAACGTAACAGCAGAAAACGGTACAGTTAACATCACAGCTAAAGAGAACACTACTATCGAGAATAGTAATATCTCTGGTAACCAAGGCGTTAATGTAGACGCAGAAAATGGCACTACAACTGTTAACGCAACTAATGTTACAAGCGAAAACGGTTCTGTAAATGTAACAGGTAACCAAGGTGTTAATATCGGTAACGGCACTAACGTAACAGCTGCAGATAACGTAACTATTGATTCAGCTAACGGTTCAGTTTCTGTTATCGGTTCTAACGTAACAGCAGAAAACGGTACAGTTAACATCACTGCTAAAGAAAATACTACTATCGAGAATAGTAATATCTCTGGTAACCAAGGTGTTAATGTAGATGCTGAAAACGGTACTACAACAATTAACGCAACTAATGTTACTGCTGAAAACGGTTCTGTAAATGTAACAGGTAACCAAGGCGTGAACATTGGTAACGGTACTAACGTTACAGCTGCAGATAATGTAACTATTGATTCATCTAATGGTTCAGTAAATGTTACAGGTTCTAACGTAACTGCTAACAACGGTACAGTTAACATCACAGCTAAAGAAAACGTTACTATTGAAAACAGCAACATTTCAGGTAACCAAGGCGTTAATGTAGATGCAGAAAACGGCACTACAACTATTAATGCAACTAATGTTACTTCTGAAAACGGTTCAGTTAATGTAACTGGTAACCAAGGTGTTTACATTGGTAATGGTACAAATGTAACAGCAGCAGACAACGTAACTGTTACTACACCAAATGGTTCAATTTCAGTTATCGGTTCAAATGTAACAGCAGTTAACGGTTCAGTTAACATCACTGCGAAAGAGAACACTACTATCGAGAATAGTAATATCTCTGGTAAACAAGGTGTTAATGTAGATGCAGAAAACGGCACTACAACTATTAACGCAACTAATGTTACAAGCGAAAACGGTTCTGTAAATGTAACAGGTAACCAAGGTGTTAATATTGGTAACGGTACTAACATTACAGCTGCTGATAACGTAACAGTAGATTCTGCTAACGGTTCTGTAAACGTAACTGGTTCTAACATTACTGCAGAAAACGGTACAGTTAACATTACTGGTAAAGAAAATGTTACTATTGAAAACAGCAACATTTCTGGTAACCAAGGTGTTAATATCGACGCTGAAAACGGTACTACAACTATTAACGCAACTAATGTTACTTCTGAAAATGGTTCAGTGAACATTACTGGTAACCAAGGTGTTAATATCGGTAACGGTACTAACGTAACAGCTGCAGATAACGTAACAGTTGACTCAGCTAACGGTTCAGTAAACGTTACAGGTTCTAACATTACTGCTGAAAATGGTACAGTGAACATTACTGGTAAAGAAAACGTTACTATTGAGAACAGCAACATTTCTGGTAACCAAGGTGTTAATGTAGACGCAGAAAACGGCACTACAACGATTAACGCTACTAACGTTACTTCTGAAAACGGTTCTGTAAATGTAACAGGTAACCAAGGTGTTAATATCGGTAATGGTACTAACATTACAGCTGCTGATAACGTAACAGTAGATTCTGCTAACGGTTCAGTAAACGTAACTGGTTCTAACATTACTGCAGAAAACGGTACAGTTAACATTACTGGTAAAGAAAACGTTACTATCGAAAACAGCAACATTTCTGGTAACCAAGGCGTTAATGTAGACGCAGAAAACGGTACTACAACAATTAACGCAACTAATGTTACTTCTGAAAATGGTTCTGTAAATGTAACAGGTAACCAAGGTGTTAACATTGGTAACGGTACTAACATTACAGCTTCTGATAACGTAACAGTTGACTCAGCTAATGGTTCGGTAAACGTAACTGGTTCTAACATTACTGCAGAAAACGGTACTGTAAACATTACTGGTAAAGAAAACGTTACTATTGAAAACAGCAACATTTCTGGTAACCAAGGTGTTAATATCGACGCTGAAAACGGTACTACAACTATTAACGCAACTAATGTTACTTCTGAAAATGGTTCAGTGAACATTACTGGTAACCAAGGCGTGAACATTGGTAACGGTACTAACGTAACAGCTGCTGACAATGTAACTATTGATTCATCTAATGGTTCAGTAAATGTTACAGGTTCGAACGTAACAGCTAACAATGGTACAGTTAACATCACTGCTAAAGAAAATGTTACTATCGAAAATAGCAACATTTCTGGTAACCAAGGTGTTAATGTAGATGCAGAAAACGGTACTACAACTATTAACGCAACTAATGTTACTTCTGAAAATGGTTCAGTGAACATTACTGGTAACCAAGGCGTGAACATTGGTAACGGTACTAACGTTACAGCTGCTAACAATGTAACTATTGACTCATCTAATGGTTCAGTAAACGTTACAGGTTC